>CATKZA010000171.1 GCA_949841235.1 uncultured Clostridiaceae bacterium | reverse complement strand
GTCTCGAAAGCGGAATCAAGATAGTTGCGCAATATGATAAGGGATATGCTGGCGCAGTAAGTAATATATTATTTATGGTGAAGATATTATGTTTAAATTTCATGCGCTTCAAAGTGCCAGAATCCATAGCGACAAAAAATCAAAATGTCACAAAGGAAACGAAAATCTTTGCTTTGTTGAGAGAAGATGTATCTATGACAACAGCGGAGATGGAACATAAATTATTTGTGAACAGAAGAACAGTATGAAGAGAACTTGAAAAGTTAAAAAAGAAAAATTGCATTGAATGAAAAGGCGGCAGACGTTATGGATATTGGGAAATACATGAATACAATATTAGTGTACAGACCTGTTGATATTTGATGCAGACATGCTGTTGGAGAGAAATGAAGGGGCAGAGATATTCTGCCCTTTTTGTCATTTTCCCTCGCCCCCCTGCATAAGATGAAGGGAGATAATATCCCAGAAAAATGTTAAGCGATAGCAGGAGGGGTTGTTGAGATGGATGATAAGATAGAGAACGTGATCAAGGAATACCCGGTTCATGTAACTGGGAAGAGGAGAATACGCGGGGCAATCCTTCTGGAAACGAAAGAGGGGTTATTTACGCTGGTGAATTATCGGGAGAGCCTTGCGAAGCTTAGGTTTGAGGAGCGGGTGAAGGAGCAGTTGATTGGCGAGGGCTATGCCGATGTGGATCAGGGCATCCAGAATAGCCAGGGGGAATGGCTGACGAAGGACAATTACGGCAATCCCTATCTGATGAAGCGCTGGTATCTGGGACGGGAGTGCAATCTGCGAGAGACAGAAGAGGTGGTGGCGGCCGCCAGGCATCTGGCGAAGCTTCACAAGGCCATGGTTCTGCCTGGAGCGGAGGAGATGGCCGTGCCGGAGGGAGCGGCGGATGTTCTTTCCCGGCATGCCAGGGAGATGAAGAGGGTTTACAATTATATTCGCAACAAAAAGAAGAAAAATGACATGGAGATTCATCTGCTAAACCAGTTCAAGCATTTTTATGAGCAGGCGGAGACGGCGGAGGAGATGCTCTCGGAGCTGGATAACGGGAAGATGGAGCGGGATGCGGTTGCCCAGGGAAGGGTATGCCATGGCAGCTACAATTACCACAATATCTTGCTGTTGGAAAAGCAGAGGATTGCTACGGTGAATTTCCAGCGTTGCGAATATGGCCTGCAGCTCATGGACTTTTATGGATTTCTGCGCAAGCTGATGGAGAAAAATAATTGGGAGAAGCGCAGGGGAATCAGAACGATCGAGGCGTATCAGCAGACATGCGGCTGGGAGGAAGAAGAGGGTAAGCTGCTATATATCCTGCTGCTCTTTCCCGAAAAATTCTGGAAGCAGATGAATTTTTACTACAATGGAAAAAAAGCATGGATGTCTATGAAGAATTTTGACAAATTGAAGAAGATTGAGGCGCAGGAATCGGCTAGGAGAAAATTTTTGAGAGAAGTGAAAGGGGTTTTATTTTAATATAGATTGTGATATGATAAAGAATATGTTACTATTCACAGCCTATATCTAGAAAAAGAACAGAATCATTGTGCTTGCACATAAGATTCTGTCTATTTTCTAGATATAGGCTGTGGAAGCTGTTCATCCCGCTATAAGGTGCTAGACATCCAGTGGATGTCTGTTCAGCACGGACCGAAACGGAGTGTAGATAGACAAAGCCGCATTTGCGGTGGCCGATGCCTTTAGGCAGCGGGTCTATCGCATGCAGGGATGAATGGCTGTGAATAGTAATTGCAATAAAAGTTTATATATGGAGGGTACAGAGGAGATGAAGAGAGGATACCATACTCTGGCATGTCTGATCGTGACGGCATCTCTGGTGCTGTCCCTAGGTGGCTGCAGCCTTCCCTTTCAGAAGGAGAAGGCGGAGAGTACGGCGCAGCCCCAGGCGGCGACCAAGTCGGTGACGGGCATCGTGGTGGAGAATAATGCCAATCTCTCACAAATCCAGGTGAGGGAATTAGAGAGTGACGTCATTTGCACGCTGGCATATGCGTCCACCTCTAAGATTATGAGCAGATATGAGTCTGAGCGGGAGGGGGATTCCATTAGCGTGGGGGAAATCCTGCATGTGACTTACAATACGGACAATGCAAAGATTGTTTCGGCAACAGTGCCGGAGGACGTATGGGAATATCAGGATGTGAAGAAGTTTGCATTTAATAAAGATGAAAATATGCTTACGGCGGCGGGGAGGAAGTTCCAGTACACAGAGCAGACTTTCTGCGGTTCCAATCTGGGGCAAATCCAGGCGATGGAGTTGAATAATCAGGATGTGCTGACAGTGCGGGGGATAGGGATTCGTGCTTATTCCGTGGTCCGCACTCAGGGACATGGCTATATTCGGCTCGCAAATTACAATGATTTCATGGGCGGAATTGCCGAAGTGGGCGATGAAGGACTGATGGCGCAGATCGGGGAAAACATGCTGATTACTGCGCCGGAGGGGATTCATCGGGTAACCCTTTTCAAGAATGGCCGGGCGGCCGCCAAGACGGTGGAGGTGGCCAATGAAAGGGAAACGATTGTAGATTATGGCGATTACAAGGAAGTGGCTGGCAATATTGGCGAAGTTACCTTCGAGATTGAGCCGGAGGGAGCGGATTTGTATTTGAATGGAACCCGGGTGGACTATTCTACGCCTGTGACGCTGAATTTTGGAAAATACCGTCTGGGCGTGGCCCTTTCTGGTTATACAAGTTATACCGGCATTTTGAATGTGAAAAGTTCTTCTGAGACGATTAGCATTTCCCTGGAGGAGGCTAACAGCGCAGTGAGCAGCGATGCCACGGCAACGCCCAGTCCTACCAAAAAGCCTTCCAGTTCCGATAGCAGCAGCGACACGGTTACCAAGAAGATTGACAGCGACCACACCATCACCGTTACTGCGCCGGAGGGGGCGGAAGTGTTTGTGGACAATGTGTACAAGGGGATGGCACCCTGCACCTTTACGAAAATCATTGGTTCGCTGACTATTACCTTGAGCGATTCCGGGTATGAGACGAAGAGTTATTCCGTGGATATCCTGGATGATGGCAAAAATGCCAAATTGTCCTTTGCCGATCTGGTGAAGGCGGACAGTGATGAGAGCGATAGCAGTGACAGCAGCGCAACCAGTACGCCTAGCAGTACCAGCACCAGCAATAATGAGTAAACTGGCATGTCTGCTTTGAGGACAGACGGCTGTGCTGCCGCTTGGCACTGGACTTATAAAGGAAATTCCGCACAATTCCAGAGGCGATAGGCCTTCTGTTGCCAGTGTCTTATTTTGTTGATAATTTGGCAGATATTCTAGAGAGTTTTATCGGATATCAACAGTACGAGACACTTTGGAATTTGCGAGACAATAAAGAGATAGGAGGACAAGCATATGAATTACAAGGAGAACTATGAGGCGTGGCTATCAAATCCTTATTTTGATGGGGAGACGAAGAAGGAATTGGAGTCCATCGGGCAGGATGACAATGAGATCAAGGAGCGGTTCTACAAGGATTTGGAATTTGGCACGGCCGGCCTCAGAGGTGTAATTGGCGCAGGGACGAACAGAATGAATATCTATACTGTTCGCAAGGCTACCCAAGGTCTGGCGAATTACATCGTTAAAGCGGGAAAGGCAGATCAGGGAGTGGCGATTGCCTATGATTCCAGAAGGATGTCGCCGGAATTTGCGGACGAGGCGGCGCTTTGCCTGGCGGCCAATGGCATTAAGGCATATGTGTTTGAATCTCTTCGCCCTACGCCGGAGCTTTCCTATGCGGTGAGGGAATTGAAGTGCGTGGCGGGCATCAATATCACCGCCAGCCACAACCCGCCGGAGTACAATGGCTACAAGGTATACTGGGAGGATGGCGCGCAGATTACTCCGCCCCATGATACGGGTATCATGGATGAAGTGAAGGCGGTGACGGATTATGCCGCAGTAAAGACCATGGATAAGGCGGATGCCCAGGCAAAGGGACTGTATGAGCAGATTGGCGCAGAGATTGACGACAAATATATTGCAGAACTAAAGAAACAGGTAATTCATATGGACAGCATTCAGGAAGTGGGCAAGGATTTGAAAATCGTCTACACGCCCCTTCACGGCACGGGAAATATTCCTGCCAGAAGAGTGCTGAAGGAATTGGGATTTGAGAATGTCTATGTGGTGCCGGAGCAGGAACTGCCGGATGGAGAGTTCCCCACCGTCAGCTATCCGAACCCGGAGGCGGCAGAGGCTTTTGAACTGGCATTGAAGCTGGCGAAGGAAAAGGATGCAGATCTGGTGCTGGCAACAGACCCGGATGCGGATCGTCTGGGCGTGTACGTGAAGGATGGGAAGACTGGAGAATATATTACCCTGACAGGAAATATGTCCGGCTGTCTGCTGGCGGATTATGAGATTTCCCAGAGGAAGGAGACCAAGGGGCTTCCGGAAGATGGAAAGCTGATTAAGACCATCGTGACCTCTAATCTGGCAGATGCCATTGCGGAGTATTATGGCGTGGATTTGATCGAAGTGCTGACGGGATTTAAGTTTATCGGGCAGCAGATTCTGGGCTTTGAGACCAGTGGCAAGGGAGAATATCTCTTCGGGTTCGAGGAGAGTTACGGCTGCCTGATTGGAACCCATGCCAGGGACAAGGATGCCATCGTGGCTACCATGGCTCTGTGCGAGGCGGCGGCTTATTATAAGACCAAGGGCATGACGCTGTGGGATGCC
>CATKZA010000170.1 GCA_949841235.1 uncultured Clostridiaceae bacterium | reverse complement strand
AGAAAGTATTCCACAGGGCATTCTGAGTGCATTATTACCAAGGATTACGACCATGCGGAAAAGTTTCAGCGGGAGGTGGATTCGGCCTGCGTCTATGTGAATTGCTCGACAAGGTTTACGGACGGCGGGGAGTTCGGGCTGGGGGCGGAGATTGGCATTTCTACCCAGAAACTTCATGTGAGGGGTCCCATGGGGCTGAAGGAACTGACTACCATGAAATACTGGATTAATGGAAATGGACAGATTCGTTAAAATTTGTGTAGAGTAATTGATTCGGCTATGGGAATGATAGCGCATATGGAACTATGTGGCAGGGTGATGGAAACCATACGTCGTAACCGATTCGGCTATGGGAATGATAGTGTGTATGGAACTATGTGGCAGGGTGATGGAAACTGTCAGTAGTTGCTTGATGCGGGGAAAGGGAGGACAGAATGAGTTTACATACTGCGATGGGTGGCGACCGCCTTCAGATCGTACTGTTTGGAAAGAGGAATGCGGGGAAATCCAGCGTGCTGAATGCCTTGACAGGACAGCCTCTGGCCATTGTGTCGGAGGTGAAGGGGACTACCACGGATCCGGTGTCCAAGGCCATGGAGATTCTTCCTCTGGGTCCCTGCATGATTACGGATACGCCGGGACTGGATGATGAGGGTTCTCTGGGGCAGATGCGGGTGGACAAGGCGGTACAGGCTCTGAATAGGGCGGATCTGGCTCTTGTGGTGATGGATATCAATACCTTGGGAGAAGAGGATTTGGCTGGGGAAGGGGGACTTCTCGAGACGGAGCAGGAGATTGTGGACAGGATTATAGAAAAGGGCATTCCCTATGTGCTGGTTCTGAATCAGGCAGACCGCATGGAGGGGCGGGCCGGGGAGGATATCAGGCGGCAGCTGCTGGGCAAGAACCCCCAGGTTCCGGTGATTCTCACCAGTGCGGTGACCGGGGCGGGGGTTTCGGAACTCAAGGATGCCATGATTGGATGTCTGCCTCAGGAGGACAGGGAACTTCACATTGTCAGCGACTTGATTGAGGCCGGGGACATGCTGGTGCTGGTGGTTCCGGTGGATTCCGCGGCACCCAAGGGGCGACTGATCATGCCCCAGCAGCAGGTGATTCGGGATATTTTGGATCATGGTGCCGTGGCGGTGGTGACCCAGGTGCCGGAGCTTGCCAATATATTGGAGAATCTGTCGGGAAAGATTAGAATGGTCATTACGGACTCTCAGGCATTTAAGGAAGTGTCGGCTATGGTGCCGGAGGATATTCCCCTCACTTCCTTTTCCATTCTCTTTGCCAGGCACAAGGGGAATCTTAGGAAGTTGATTGCCGGGGCAAGGGCGGTGGAGGAACTGCGGGACGGGGACAGGGTTCTGATTGCCGAGGGCTGCACCCATCACCGCCAGTGCGAGGATATTGGCACGGTGAAGATTCCTCGATGGCTGCGGGAGCATAGCGGGAAGGAATTGCAGATTGAAACTTGCAGCGGCAGTCATTTTCCCACGGATTTGTCTGGATATCGCCTGGTGATTCACTGCGGGGGCTGCACCCTGCACCAGAGAGAGATGAAGCACAGGATATTCCTGGCAGAAGAGCAGGGCGTTTCCATGGTGAATTATGGAATATTTATCGCCTATGTGAATGGGATTGTGGATCGGAGCATCCGGGTGTTTCCCGAGGAGGAACTTTCGGGAGATTTCTTGGATAGCAATGCTTAATTTATTGAGAAGATAGTGCAGAGGTGGGGAGGGAGAAGCGAATGCAGTCATATGTAACGGTATATCAGGGCGGGCAGGGGGAGATTGTGGAGAAGAAAGCCCGCTTTATCGCCCAGGTGTTTCCTGTGGAGACGGAGGAAGAGGCCGCTGGAATCATAGAGGAGACGAAGAAGAAATATTGGGATGCCAGGCACAATTGCTATGCCTTCGTGCTGGGGGCGGGGGGCGAGGTTTCCCGGTGCAGTGATGACGGGGAGCCGTCAGGCACTGCGGGGAGGCCCATTCTGGAGGTGATTACGGGACGAGGGATTCGCAATGTGCTGGTGATTGTCACTCGGTATTTTGGCGGAACGCTTCTTGGCACCGGAGGACTGGTGCGGGCGTATTCTGCCGCACCCCAGGCGGGGATTGATGCCAGCCAGGTCATCACCAAGGAGGTGGGCTATCGGCTGACGGTGGAGACGGATTATACTGGCGTGGGGAAGTTGCAATATGTAGCGGCACAGCAGAATGTGGGCATTTTGGATACGGTATATGCGGAACAGGTACAGATGGTTCTTCTGGCTCCGGCGGCGCAGTGCGACAGGGTGATCCAGGAGATTACCGAGGCCACGGCGGGGCAGGCGAAGGTGGAGAAGGCAGACCGGCAGATTTATTTTGCTAAGATGGACAAGGAGATTTTGTGCTTTGAAACATGATGTCTGGCACGGGACGATTGGTGATGGGCGTAGTAGGCTTGTAGTTGTCTGGCACGGGGCGATTGGTGATGAATGGAGGGAATTATGGATTTATTTGATTATATGAGGGAGCAGAATCAGGAGAATGAATCGCCCCTGGCCTCCAGGCTTCGCCCGAGAACTTTGGAGGAAGTGGTGGGGCAGGAGCATATTATCGGCAGGGGGAAGTTGCTGTACCGCGCTATCAAAGCAGATAAGCTTAGTTCCGTTCTCTTTTATGGACCGCCGGGGACGGGAAAGACTACCTTGGCCAAGGTGATTGCGGGAACTACCAGTGCTGAGTTTTTGCAGATCAACGCCACTTCCGCAGGAAAGAAGGATATGGAAGAGGTGGTGAGGAAGGCGAAGGACAATGGGGGGATGTATGGGAAGAATACCATCCTCTTTGTAGACGAGATTCATCGCTTTAACAAGGGACAGCAGGATTATCTCCTTCCTTTTGTGGAGGATGGCACGGTGATCCTGATTGGGGCGACTACGGAGAATCCTTATTTTGAGGTGAACAGCGCCCTCCTGTCCCGCTCCATTATCTTTGAACTAAAGCCTCTTACCCCGGAGAATGTGAAGGAATTGATTCGGCGGGCGTTGGCGGATCGGGAGCGGGGGATGGGCAGTTATGAGGCGGTGATGGATGGAGATGCGGTTGATTTCCTGGCGGAAATTTCCGGCGGTGATGCCCGCATGGCGCTCAATGCTGTGGAATTGGGAGTGCTTACCACGGATAGGGATCATGACGGAAAGATTCATCTCACCCGGGAGGTGGTGTCGGAGTGCATCCAGAAGCGGGTGATTCGTTATGACAAATCCGGGGATAACCACTATGACACGGCCAGCGCATTTATTAAGAGCATGCGGGGGTCTGACCCAGATGCGGCTGTATACTATCTGGCCCGGATGCTTTACGCCGGGGAGGATGTGAAGTTTATTGCCAGGCGAATCATGATTTGCGCTGCGGAGGATGTGTCCAATGCGGATCCCATGGCTTTGGTGCTGGCCACCAGCGCTTCCCAGGCCGTGGAGCGGATTGGGATGCCGGAGGCGCAGATTATTCTGGCTCAGGCGGCTTCCTATGTGGCTAGCGCGCCCAAGAGCAACTCTGCGGTGAATGCCATCGGGCAGGCCATGGAGTCGGTGAGGTCGGAGCGGATTAAGACGATTCCGCCCCATTTGCAGGATGCTCATTATAAGAATGCCGGGAAACTGGGGCATGGGGTGGGATACCAATATGCCCATGATTTTCCGAAGCATTACGTGAGGCAGCAGTATTTGCCGGATGAATTGGTGGGGCGGAAGTTCTATATTCCATCGGAGAATGGCCATGAGCGGGAAATTCGGAAATATTTTGACTGGATTCACGATGATTCGGGAGGGGGATGACAAGAGAGAGGCTATGAATTGCAGATAGTTGGGGGGAACGACAGAGAGAGACCAAGAAATGCAGATAGATTTGGGAAGCAATGGAGGGGACTATGATGGGGCGAAGGAAAGGAGGCATTCATGAAGAAGATTAAGCGAATAGCGGCATTGCTTGGCGTGATTCTGCTGTTGGGGATGTACGGTGCTACGCTGGTTTCGGCGTTTCTGGCTACGCCGGCTACTTGGGAACTGTTTCTGGCCAGCGTGGTGGCCACGGTGATGATTCCGATTCTCCTCTATGTGCTGCAGTTGATTTATAAATGGATATGCAAGCAGTGAGGAGCGTTGCTTTTTGTGATGGTTTTCTGCCTGTAAATGGCAAGTCATTGTCAAGTTGCCATGCAGGGTTTTCGAGAGGAAAAAGGATTGCCGAGAGGAAGAGGTTTGCAATAGCAAAGGGATTGCCAAGAGGAAGAGGTTTGCAATGGCAAAGGGATTGCCAAGAGGAAGAGGTTTGCAATGGCAAAGGGATTGCCGAGAGGAAATGAATCGTGGATATTGCGTTTGGATGGAAAGTTTGCATTGTGAATGTAAGAAGGAGCATCAAAAAAGGAGCATCAGATGAGGAAGGATAAGACGAAGTTCTGTGAATTTTATGAGAAGGGAATCGGGAAAATCATACCAAAATATGGATTTCTTTCTGTGATATTCTGTTTTGTGTTCAATTCTTTGATCTATACGGGATTACAGTTTCTGATGGCGGGGGCAAAGCATTATGACCTGACCACGGATCTGGACAGGGCGATTCCCTTTGAACCATGGTGGTGCGTGGTTTATCTGGGCTGCTTTCTGTTTTGGGCGGTGAATTATATCCTGATTACCAGGCAGGGGAAGGAAGGCTGGTACCGATTTGCCACGGGAGACTATCT
>CATKZA010000169.1 GCA_949841235.1 uncultured Clostridiaceae bacterium | reverse complement strand
TTCAGGATGAGGGCTTTTTGCGGTGCCATCAGAGTTATCTGGTAAACATGGGATTTGTGGCCGGGCTGATTGATTCAGACTTTATCATGCTGAATGATGACGTGATTCCCATCCGCAAATCGGGCAGAAAGATCATCGTAAAAACTTATGAGCAATTTTTGAAACAGAGCTACGGTGAATAGCGGTCCGCCCTTGGATTTTTCCAGGGGAGTGCCGCTATTTCAGGAGCAACGAGGCGTAAAATATTAGAAAAGAAGAGGATCGCTTGATATGATGAATAGATTTGTATGGATGAAGAAAGCGGGATGGCTTGCTGCGCTCATTTTCCTTGCAGGATGCGCAAAAGGGGAGTCCACATACCAAGAGGGAATGAAACTGGCGGAGAGCGGAAAGTATGAGGAGGCGCTGTCTAAGTTTCAGCAGGCCATGAAAGAGGATGGGGAGGTTTCGGATTATCACATTGGATGCGGCATGGCGTACATCCATATGGGAAAGTATGAGGAGGCGGGCAAGGTCTTTGGAAATGCCATGGACAAGTTGAAGGAATCTGCCGCCAAGGAGGAGAAAAAGCAGTTCTATTATGGAAATGCCCTGGCCCAGTCTGGGATGGGGGAATGGGAGCAGGCACTGGCGTATTGCGATAAGGCTTTGAAGATCGATCTCTTAGGAGATATGGATGGGGACATCGGCTACACCAAGGCGGTGTGCCTGAAAAACCAAGGAAAGTATGAGGAGGCTGAAAAGGTTTGCCAAAAAATAATTAAGGACAATAAAGAGGATTGGCAGGCGTATTATGAACTGGCATCAATCCAGGAAAAACTGGGGCGGGAGGAAGATGCGGCCAAAACTTATGAGAAGATTGCGGAGGAGGAAAAGGAAGATGCGAATGCATATTTTGCCCTATACCGATTGTACAATCTGATGGGGGATACGGAATCGGCTGAGAAAGCATTGGATGAAGTGCTTGGCTGGGATACGAAGAAGGCTTCCAACGCGCTGGCTGTGGGCAGGGCATATTACTGCAAGAAGGATTTGGAGTCGGCTAGAAAATATTTCCAGATGGCCTATGACGGAAGCTGTACGGAAAGCCTGTATGATCTGGGCGTGCTTTCTATGGAGGAGAAGAACTACCAGGATGCGGAAAAGAATTTTCTGGCTTACATCAAAGAGAACCAGGAAGAATTGGATGCAGAGGTATATAATCAGCTGGCAGTGGCAATGATGGAACAGGAGGCCTACGATAAGGCTCAGGAGTATTTGAATCAGGGCTTGGAGCGGGGCATGACCGGGGCGGAGCAGGGTCTGGAGAAAAATCAGGTCATTCTCTATGAAAGGCAGAAGAAGTATGAGGAGGCTTATGAGGCAGCTCAGGAATATGTAAAGAGATTTCCGGAAGATGGGGCTATGAAGAAGGAACTTTCATTTATAAAGACTAGGATCAAATAGGAGGCGCTTGTGGCAGAGACATTGTATGATACGGCAGAGAGGGAGGAGCGTATTTTGTTGGTGGGAGTGGCTACCTCTGATACGGAGGAGGTAGAACAGTCCTTAGAGGAATTGGAAGAATTGGGGCAGACTGCCGGGGCGGTGACGGTGGGCAAGGTGATACAGAACCGGGAGAGAATCCATCCTGGCACGTATATCGGCAAAGGAAAGATTCAGGAAGTGCGGGAGATGGCCGTGAGATGCCAGGCAGATACCGTGGTATGTGACGATGAACTGACGCCTGCCCAGTACCATAATTTGCAGGAACAGCTGGAGGTGAAAGTAATTGACCGCACGGTGATGATATTGGACATATTTGCCAGCCGCGCGTCCACCAGCGAGGGAAAGCTGCAGGTGGAACTGGCTCAGCTCAGGTATCGGGCATCCCATTTGATCGGGGGCCGCTCGGAGTTATCCAGACTGGGGGGCGGCATTGGCACCAGAGGGCCGGGAGAGCAGAAACTGGAGATGGACAGGCGACTCATTAAGGAGCGGATTACATTTGTCCGCCGGGAACTGGAGCAGGTGCAGAAGAACCGGGAGGTGACCAGGAAGAAGCGGCAGGAGAATCCCACGCCGGTGGTGGCGATCGTGGGCTATACCAATGCGGGGAAGTCCACGCTCTTGAACCATCTCACCGGGGCGGGGGTGCTGTCGGAGGACAAGCTGTTCGCCACGCTGGATCCCACCACTAGGAAATTGGAATTGGAAAATGGGGAGGAGCTTCTCTTCACGGATACGGTGGGATTTATCAGGAAACTGCCCCACCACCTGATCCAGGCTTTTCGCAGCACCTTGGAGGAGGCGAAATATGCGGATGCCATTCTCCATGTGGTGGACTGCTCCAATCCCGATATGGACAATCAGATGGAGACGGTGTACCAGACGCTGCAGAAGCTGGATGTGAAAGATAAGCCCATCGTGACAGCCTTTAACAAGATTGACCGGTATGATTCCCCGGAGCCGTTAAAGGATGGGATTGCGGACAGGACGGTGCGCATCTCTGCAAAATTCGGACAGGGCATTGAGGAGATGCTCTCCACGGTGAGCGACGTGCTGAAGGAGGATAAAGTCCTGCTGGAGAAGGTGTTTTCTTATGAAGAGGGGGGCAAGGTGAACCAGCTTCGCAAGTACGGTCAGGTCTTGGAGGAAGAATACCGGGCAGAGGGGACTTATGTGAAGGCGTACCTGGATCGGGAATACCTCTATCTCTTTGTGGAGGAGGAGGCGGAGAAGGAGCCTTGGGAGGAATAGGGCGATGGATTTTTGCGCAAATTTGTGCTTGAAGCATAGCGGATGAAATGGCGTTGAAGTTTGCAGGCATTGGAAAGGCATGGGGATTAAAATGAATTTGATTGTGTGCGTGGACGCAGAATGGGGCATCGGCTGCCGGGGGGATCTTCTGGTGAGCATTCCTGCGGACAAGCGGATGTTTCAGGAGAGAACCATGGGAGGCGTGGTGCTGGGTGGCAGAAAGACCATGGAGGGCTTGCCGGGAGGCACGACGCTGCCCGGCAGGACAAATATGATTCTGACCCGCAGGAGGGATTATGCCTATGGAGATGCGGTGGTGCTTCACAGCCTGGAGGAGGCTCTGGAGCGGCTGGAGGATTATCCCTCTGGGGATGTGTATATTATAGGGGGCGGGGATGTGTACCGGGCATTTTTGCCCTATTGTGACACTGCCTATGTGACCAAGGTGAATTATACATATGAGGCAGACACCTTCTTTCCCAATCTGGACGATGACCCGGACTGGGTGATGACCCATGATTCTGAGGAGCAGACCTATTATGACTTGGAGTATTATTTTACGATTTACCACAGGAGGGGCGGCTGAATGCGTACTTTGTCGGAGATTCCTGTAGGCAGGGGTGAAAAAGTATGCTATAATGAAAAGGTGCAAAGTTTTGAGCAATTTTCGCGGCATATGCGCTTTGTGCGCATCTTATGCGGCGAGTGATAGAAAGGCGTAGGGATATTATAGATGTATCGGATGTTATTTCAGTACATAACGCCCAATCATATTGCCATGATGGGAGTGTTGTTTGGTTTTTTGCTGACATTTTTATGTTTGAAATTTCCTTTTCCTTTTTTGCCGAAGGATCAGGGCAGGGAGTATGCGGTGAATGGCGCTCAGTCCAAGGGAAAGATTCGGGGCGTGGGTCTGATTCTCACCGGGGGCTTTATTTTGAGCACTCTGCTGTTTCTGCCCATCGATCGGGAGTATGTGGTATACTGCATTCTGCTGTTTGCCATGATGCTGAGCGGATATCTTGACGATGCGGCAAAGAATCCCTGGAGTGATTATAAAAAGGGTGCCATTGATCTGGTGCTTTCCCTGCTGACCATGTGGAATTTTATCAATTATAATGGAACGTCTATTCATATAGGTGGCTTTACTTGGGACATTCCTGTGGGCGTATATTTCGTTTTGGGAGTGATTTTGATTTGGGTATCTATCAATGTGACCAACTGCTCGGATGGGGTGGATGGCCTGTGCGCCTGCATCTGCTGCGTGTCCCTGAGTGCTTTTGCCGTGCTTTTTCCGGAGGAATTGGGAAATTATGCGGCATCCAGCTTGATTTTCGTCTCTATCCTGCTGGCGTATCTGTGTTTTAACTCTAAGCCCAGCAGCATGCTGATGGGGGATGCGGGATCCAGGGCTTTGGGATTTTATATCGCGGTGGTGGCGATGAAATCCACCCATCCCTTTATCTATCTTTTGCTGGCAGCAGTTCTGATTGTGGATGGGGGCATTGGACTGGTGAAGATATTTTTGCTCCGTTTCCTAAAGATTGCTATCTTGAAGAATACCAGGACGCCCCTCCATGACCATGCCAGGAAAGAACGGAAATGGTCGGATACCCAGGTGGTGTTCCGATTTGCGATTATACAAATCCTGTGCGCCATGGTGGCTTACTTTATGCTATAGAGATATTCGCCACGGAGAGGAAAGCCCGTGATTCTTGTGAGGAAGTCATGAATATACAATTATCAGATCATTTTACATTTAAGAAGTTGATTCGTTTTACCCTGCCGTCTATGGGCATGTTGGTCTTTGAATCGATTTACGCAGTAGTGGACGGTTTTTTTGTGTCAAATTTTGTGGGAAAGACATCTTTTGCCGCTGTGAATTTTATTATTCCCGTGCTGATGATTTTTGGAGCCTTCGGCGCTATGTTCGGCACAGGGGGGAGCGCCTTGGTGGCAAAGACCTTGGGGGAGGGAAAGCACAGGCGGGCGGAGCAGGTATTTTCCATGTTTGT
>CATKZA010000168.1 GCA_949841235.1 uncultured Clostridiaceae bacterium | reverse complement strand
CACATGGAAGCATTGATGGCATCCGCCTTCGTTCCTGACCACTCCATGCCGTCCAGGCACATGCGGTTGTATTCTTCCCTCTGGGGCTCCCCGTGGGTCAGGGATTGCACATTATAGATCACCATCTTCGGCTTTTCGTGCCGCAGGGTGTCCTCCAGCAGATAGTAGGACTGCCACACCAGCTGTTGCGCATTGCCCCTGATATAGCTGGTAATGCCATATTCCTTCCACAAGACCATGGGGTCGAAGTTCTCATACACCTCGCAGTCCCCCACCATAATCACGTCATGCTCGGTATCTTCCTCATAATATTCTGCCGTAAAATTCCCCTCCAGAGGCGTGTCCCCGGCATACTTTGGCACCACCAGACGCTGTAGCCCGAAGAATAAAGCCACTGCCACCACTAGGGAAATCCCGCCCACGGCAATCTTCTTTCCTCGTTTCATATCAACCCTCATTTCTAATCCTTATGTAACTCATATTTCATGCCCTGCAAAATTGCAAATCGTGACCTAACCGCCACCTAGCATAAATTGTACATGCCTATCAAAACTGATTATAGATAAACTGTCTCGCATCGAATCCTACGCCATATACTCCGAAGAGCAGCGTAATGAAAAATAATGCTAGAAACAATCCATAGCGCAGCACATAAGGCTTCCGGGAAATCCTTTCCCGTACGCTGCCCCGCCTGCCCATCATGCTCACGGCAAACATCAGCACAACGCCTAGGAACACCACCAGATAATCTCTCTTTCCCAGTCCCAGATCCACCAATTCCTGCACCGTCACCTGATTCCATCGAAACTGGGTAAACATATGGATAAACTGCTTCACCGCCAGCCCCAGGTCCGCATAGGTATCAAAGAGGCGCAGACAGCACATCAGCAAGAAGGTGCGGAGTATCTGGAATGCCCGATATCCCCAGGAAATGCCCAACTTAGGAAATCTTGCGTGGAACCTTTCATACAGGGGCGCGCATTCCTCCGATATAAGGATAATCGCCCCATTGGCTAGCCCCCACACCACGAAATGCCATGCCGCGCCGTGCCAGATGCCCGTGGCCAGCCATACCAGCATGGTGGAAATGTACACCGCCACCCGCCTTGCGCCGCCCATGCCAAACTTTTTCTTCGTGGCCGTGGTAATATTTTTCATGGGCCTGCTGATGCTCAAGGGATAGAACACATAATCCCGGAACCAAGTACCCATGGTAATATGCCATCTCCTCCAGTATTCCGCAATGTTCTTGGAGAAGAAGGGACGAATGAAATTCTCCTCCACATGGATGCCAAAGACTTGGGCAATGCCGATGGTAATGTCAATCCCTCCGGTAAAGTCCGCATACAGCTGGATTGCCCAGAATATCATCCCCACGAAGACAAATCCCCCCGTGTAATACTCCGGGTCTTCCAGCAGCGCCCCCATGGCAATGCCAATGCGGTCCGCCACCACCAGCTTCTTAAAGTATCCCCACAGAATCCGCTCCAAGCCAAACCGCACCTGCTTCCAGTCAAATGCATGCTCCCCGTACAGGGTCTGGGATAAATCCCCATATCGGCTGATTGGCCCCTGAATCAACTGGGGAAAGAAGGTCACATAAAGCACGAACCGAAAGAAGTTCTTCTGGGGCGCACATTTATTCCAATACACATCCAGCAGATAGCTCACTGCCTGAAAGGTATAGAAGGAAATGCCCAAGGGAACGATCAAATCTATGGGGGTAAATTCTCCCCCTGCGATATTCCGCACATTTTCCAGCACGAAATTGGTATACTTTGTCACCGCAAGAATCCCAAGATTCAGGAACAGGCACAGAAGCATCCACCGCTTCTTCTTGCCATTGATTTTCTTCTTATGCGCCTTCTTCTCCTCCCTGGAGGGCTTGGGAATCTCCCCCGCCTTCACCCTGGCGGCATACCGCTCCAGTTCCCCATCGCACCGAGCCATCACCATCCCGGCACCATAGACCGTGGCGGCAGTGACCAGAATAAAGAAGGGATAATATTTTCCCGCCGAATAGTAGAACAGGAAATTGGCTGCCAGAAGCAGCATCCACTGAAACCGCCCAGGTATCAGATAATACAGAACAAATATGATAAGTATAAAGGCGATAAAGCCATACGAAACAAACACAAAAATCCCCCATTCTCATGCAGCATGCATATCCGAACACAAACGCAACACATGTAAAGCAAGCATGTCCTATGAACGGCGAAGCTGCCCCGCGCTAGTCCTCCATCAGCCGATCAATCATCTGGCTGATAGCCTCCACGGAATTGAAGTTTTCAGGTACGAAATCCTTTGCCGTAATATCCACGTCAAATTCCTCCCCCAGTTCCGTCACCAAGGTTACCAAGTCAAAAGAATCCAGTATCTTATCATCTACCATCTTCTCTTCCGCCTCAAAGTTAATGTCCTCGTGCAATTCCTGCAAGATCGCTAAAACGCCCTCTGCAATTTCCTCTAAATCCATTTAAGAATCCTCCTTTTTCTATCTCCGCCGGGTACGTTTCCGGCTCTGGTACAGTTCCTCCATCTTTCGCCTGTCCATCTTGCCATTTGCCGTCAGCGGCAGACTCTCCAGCTGCAAGATGGCATTGGGAATCATATATCTGGGCAAACGCTCCTTCAACGCCACGGTAAGTTCCCTTTTCTCCAAATCCCCCACATAGAAAAGTACAATCTTCTGGCTCTCCTTGACGAAGATGCAGCAGCAGGCTTTCACCCCATCCATAAAGTTCACATCCGCCTCGATCTCCCCCAGTTCAATCCGATGTCCCATATGCTTGATCTGGTAATCCTTCCTGGAAGAGAATACCAATTCCCCTTGGGGATTCCGATATCCCAAGTCCCCCGTGCGGTAAATGAGATCCGGAAAGCAGGGATTTAGCGGATTCTGGATAAATGCCTCCGCCGTTTTCTCAGGATTATTGTAATATCCATGGGTCAGGCAGGTTCCACGGATGCAAATCTCCCCAGCCTCCCCCGGCGGCACCTCCCGCCCTTCTCCGTCCAGCAATAGCACCTGGGTAGTGGGAAATGGCTTTCCGATGGGAATGGCCTCCTTCTCCTCAAAAAGCCGGGCCGCATGATAAAAGCCGCTCATGCCCGTGGCCTCCGTGGGACCATACCGATTGAAGAAATCTGCCTGGGGCAGCGTCTCCTTCCACAGGTTGAACTGCCTGATGGGGAACACCTCGCTCCCAAAGGCAACCGTGCGCAGATATTTCGGCTGTACAGTGTCAAATGTACCAAATGCTGAAATCATTGTCAATGCCGAAACCACCCAGCAAATGGTATTTATTTTATGTTGATTCAAAAACTCTACCAATTTCACCGGCAGCATAAAGCATTCCTTGGGGATCAGCCAGGTAGTCGCGCCAAATTTCAGCGTGGGATACACTTCCTTCATGCAGGCATCCAGATACAGGGGCGTCTGGTTGCCAAATACGCTATCCTCACGAAAACCAAGAACCTCTGACAGCGTTTCTATGTAATCAATCACGCCCCTGTGGTGTCCCACTACGCCCTTCGGCACGCCGGTAGAGCCGGAAGTAAATAGAACGTAGATGGCATCCACGTCCAAAGCATCTTCCCGAATCCTCTGGAGCAATTCTGATTCTACGCTTGTAGAAATCCCTTCCTCGTAGGATATCATCTTGCCGGAAAAACCTAATTGACCCACCTTGTCCCTGGTACTCTCATCATAAATCAGATAATTCGCCCGGGTATTTTCCAGAATCAGCTCCATCCTCCTGCGGGGCATCTCCTCGTCTATCGGCACATAATAACACCCGCTGTAAATCACGCCAAAGAAAGCGGTAAGGGCGCAGGGCGACTTCTTCATATAGACCACCACCGGCTCCTTCTTCGCACCGCCAGCCGCCAAAAGGGTGCCGATGCTCCTCGCCCTGTCATATACCTCCCGAAAGCTAAGCTGGATCTCCTCGTCCCCGAATGCCAGCTTATCCGGCAGCCTTTTCTCCGTCTCCTCCAAATACTCTAATACATTTGTCTGCATGATATCTCTTTCCGTCTCCTATTTTATCAATATCTGCGCGGCGCACTCCCCAGCACTGCCCCGCAAATGCCAATCCACACCCAATCCTTTACGCAAGGAAAAGCAGAGGATTGCTCCTCCGCTCTCTCAATGATCGCTACTGTTCACGGCTTGGCCGTTCCAGTAACCAAAATGCATTAGCAATACCAACGCATTAGTTAATGCGTGGTGCCTTACGGCTCTGAAATGCACACAATTTGTAATTCGCGCCTTTAGGACATGCTCTCCACCAATTTGTCCACAGCCTGCGCCATCTCCTTCGACTTCTGATCAGCGTCCTCCAGAGAATCTCCCACCACGCCGTAATAGAACTTAATCTTCGGCTCTGTGCCGGACGGCCTTACGCACATCCACACATTATCTGTCATATCAAAATACAGCACGTTGGACTTGGGAAGCTCCGTAGGCTTCACTGCCCCGCTGGCCAAGTCCGTCACCGTATCCGCCTGATAATCCCGGAAGGAGGTCACTTGGTACCCGCCAATCTCCTTGGGCGTATCCTTCCGCAGGGTGTCCATGATGGCCTGGATCTTGGAAAGTCCTTCGATCCCCTTCAGGGTAATGGATTTCACATCGTCCTTGTAGTAGCCGTAACGCTCATAGGCATCGATCATGGCATCCCACAGGGTCTTGCCCTTGGTCTTATAGTAGGCAGCCGCCTCGCAGAGCACCATGGAAGCCACCACTGCATCCTTGTCACG
>CATKZA010000167.1 GCA_949841235.1 uncultured Clostridiaceae bacterium | reverse complement strand
TTTCTGATAGAGAATGGGCTTTCCCTGCAATTTTTTCGTGAGGATGCGGACTTCCTCCCTAGTATCCGCCTTGTACACTTGCATGCCAAAGGAACCATAGCATTCCTTCACAATCAATGGAAGCCCCAGTCGCTCCAGCACATCCTCCACGAATTCCAGATTGGCATACCCGATATTTTCATAGGTCATGGGAGCCATCACGGTGGGAATCAGCGTAATCTGCGCCTCATCTTTCTGTCGCCTGTTCCATTCCCATATCTTCTCATACGTAAGAAACTTATGGTCACAGCAAGCAATAGCATCCACAGCATTAAACATCCCGATGCCCCTCTCCCGGCAGACGATCTCCAGAAACTTGCCTCCGGGAATATCCTTATCCCAGAATATAACGAAATCCATAGAATCCAGCCAATCCCATTCCTGATACCATACATCCATTCTCCGGCTTTCCGGCTTCCCTTCTCCAGTCTCGGAACGAGATTTTCCTCCGGTAACTATGAAATCCCCCTCTTCCCCCAAGACACGGCACAGCTTCGTATTGTCAAAAAGCGACAGGGCCATGCCCTGCCGCTCTGCCGCTTCCTTTAGCCATGCATAATGTTCCGCAAATTTTCCGCTGCGCAAAAACCTATTGCAAACCAATGCCCCACGAAGCATTTTCTCCTCCAATCCTGCCAGTGCACTGCGAATCGCAGCATATCACGCTACAATTTGTTGCGGTTTGCGGCTGCGCCGCACACAGCAATTACAGTTTCTTTCCCGTGAGCAGTTCATACCCCTGCAAATAAATCGCAATGGTCTTGTCCACCACATCCTGGGGCAGCGTCCAGTCATGCCCCTCATGTTCCTTCAGCCAGTCCCGTGCAAACTGCTTGTCAAAAGAGGGCTGCCCATGTCCCGGCTCATATCCCTCTGCCGGCCAGAACCGGGAACTATCCGGTGTCAGCATCTCATCCCCCAGCACGATGTTTCCCTTCTCGTCCAGACCAAACTCAAACTTGGTATCTGCGATAATAATGCCCTTGCCCAGAGCATACTCCGCACATCTCTTATATAAGGCGATCGTATAGTCACGAAGTTTTGATGCATATTCCTCCCCCTTGCCCGGGAAATATTTCTCCAGATGGGTAACGCTCTGCTCATAGGAAATATTCTCGTCATGGTCTCCAATCTCTGCCTTGGTAGAGGGCGTATAAATAGGCTCCGGCAATTTGTCGGACTCCCGCAATCCCTCTGGCAGGCTGATGCCGCAGACCGTGCCATTCTTCTGATAACTCTCCCATCCGCTGCCGGTAATGTAGCCCCGAACAATGCACTCGATGGGAAGCATGTCCAATTTCCGGCAAAGCATGCTATTTCCGGCAAATTCCTCCTGCCTGAAAAATTCCGGCATATCATTCACATCCACTGAAATCATATGGTTGGGAAGGATATCCTCTGTCATGTCAAACCAGAACTTGGACATTTGGGTCAGAACCGTCCCCTTTTTCGTGACCTCATTATTTAAAATCACGTCAAAGCAGCTGATTCGGTCTGTGGCAACCATGATCAGACTGTCCCCATTGTCATAAATCTTCCGCACCTTCCCTTCCTTCATTGCCTGCATCTCTTTCTTGTTCACACTCATTTGAATGTTCTCCTTTCGATATATTCGTTGTACTAGCCACAACAATCCTTCACATCATGTGATAAACCCGCTGCCTACTCACTTCCTAAAATATTACGGCATATTGCACACTGCGCAATCATTTTTCTATCTCATTTAGACATGTTGCGCTTTACGCAATTATCTTCAAAATTCCTCCGTCACCGCCGTCTCCCGCCAAGAGCCGGAGGGCTCCGAAGGGGAAGCGGCTGAGACGGCAAGATCTGACGGCATTCCCCCGCCCATTGCGGAACCAAGATTTTCCATTTCCGCAATTCCATCCGATTCAGCCATATTTGCAGATGCGCTACTGCTTTCTCCGCCAGAAAGCATCATTTCAAACTGCTCCATGGTCATCAGCACCTTTCTAGGCTTCGTCCCCTCTGCCGGACCCACCACGCCGGCCTTGTGCAGCTGGTCGATAATCCTGCCTGCCCGGTTGAATCCAATGGAAAAATGCCGTTGCAGCTGGCCTGCCGCCGCCCTCTCAGATTCAATGACAAACCGACCCGCATCCGCAAAGTATTCATCCTTGTCAGAGGCAGGCTTCTTCTCTGCCGGAGCCTCCACTTCCTGAGGAACCTCCACGATTTCTGTCACATCATGGTTATATTCCGGCGTCTCGTTGCTATCGCAGAGGAATTCCACCACATCGCTAACTTCTTTGTCCGACACGAAGGCTCCCTGCACCCGCACCGGCTCCGTATAGCCGGAGGGGAAGAAAAGCATGTCTCCCTTACCCAGAAGTTTTTCCGCACCGCCCTTATCCAAGATGGTGCGGGAATCAATGGCCGAGGAAACGGAAAAGGCCACCCGGGAAGGGATATTTGCTTTAATGACGCCAGTAATGACGTTCACGGAAGGCCTCTGGGTTGCCAGCACCAGATGGATGCCCGCCGCCCTGGCAAGTTGCGCCAGTCGGCATACCGCATCCTCCACTTCCTTGGATGCCACCATCATCAAGTCCGCAAACTCGTCCACGATGACCACCAGATAGGGCATCTTCTCATAGCCCGCACTGGCGGCATCCTCTACCTTCTTAATCTTTTCATTGTATCCGCTAATGTTTCGGACGCCCAATTCCTTGAACTTATTGTAACGATCCATCATCTCCCGAACAGCCCAGTTCAGGGCCGCCGCCGCCTCCTTGGGATCTGTCACCACGGGACAGAACAGATGGGGGATGCCATTGTACACGCTAAGTTCCACCACTTTCGGGTCAATCATGATTAGCTTCACGTCATTGGGATCTGCCTTATACAGGATGCTCATAATCAGCGTATTGATGCACACGGATTTTCCCGAGCCTGTAGCCCCGGCAATGAGCACATGGGGCATCTTGCCGATATCCGACATAATCAGCTTTCCCGCAATATCTTTCCCCACTGCGAAAGTCAGGGGAGATTTTGCCTCGGAAAATGTATTCCCCTCCAGCAATTCCCGAAAAGATACGGCGCTGGACTTGGCATTGGGAACCTCTATTCCCACTGCCGCCTTTCCCGGTATGGGTGCCTCGATGCGGATGCTGGGAGCCGCAAGGCTAAGCTTCAAATCATCTGCCAGATTGGTAATCTTATTTACCCGCACGCCCTGCTCCGGGTGCACCTCGTATCGGGTGACAGTGGGCCCGCAGGTCACCGCCCCAATCTGGACATTGACATGGAAGCTTTTTAGCGTTTCCTGAAGCTTCGTTGCAGTGGCACGAAGAGCGCTGTCGCTCATGCCGCTTCCGTCATTCTTTGGCTTGGACAGCAAGTCAATGGGCGGAAACACATAGGGCTTCTCCGGCGAAATCTGGTCCGGCTGGAAACCTGTATTTGGCATTTCCGGCGGAACCTGATTCGGCTGGAGGCCTGGCTTTGGCATTTTCGGCGGAGCCTGATTCTGTTGGAGACCTGGCTTTGGCATTTCTGCCCTATCCGGACCAGATGCACTCTCCCCAGAACCACCTCCCCTAGAAGCAATGTCTGGTTTTTCAGACACTTCACCCAGGGCAAGTTTCTGGCTGACAGGAGTCACATCCGTCACTTCCTCCTTGTGGGCAAAAGATGCCATGGGCTTGGCGGGACAGGTTGCCTGAATCACAGTTTCCTCCGAGCCACAGTCAGTCTCCTGCAACATGGTTTCCTCCAAGCCACAGTCAGTCTCCTGCACCATGGTTTCCTCCAAGCCACAGTCAGTCTCCTGCAACATGGTTTCCTCCGAGCCATAGCCAGTCTCCTGCAACATGGTTTCCTCCGGGCCATAGCCAGTCTCCTGCAACATGGTTTCCTCCGAGCCATGACTAGTCCCTTGAATCATGGATTCCGAGGAGTCCGTGCCATTCTCCTCCACTGCGTCCTCTCTCAAATTCTCCCCATCATCTGCATATCCATTGATTACCTGAATAATGCTTTTGCCCTCCTTGGCTTCGGGCTTCCCATCACCCTTCCTATTCTCAAAGGCCGTGAAGGCAGACTCCCCCCCAAATCCCTGGGGTTCACGCACAATTTTCACTGGGGAATCCAGTTTTTTCTCTCCCTTTTTATTGCCAAATTTCTCCTGCAATTCATTTCGGTAAATAGGGATTTCCGGTTCTCTGCTCGCCCTTTCTTGCTGTATCTCTGACTTCTCCTCCTGTGCCTCCGCCTCAGGTTTCAACGGGCTATCCTTCTCTTCCTGCACCTTGATTTCGACAGCAGTAGAATCAACCCCTTTCCGGGCTTCTCTTCGATTCTGACGCTTCTTCTCCTCCTGCCGCCTGATGTCATCCCCAGTATTTTGCATTCCCTTTTTGGCAGAATCCATTTCCAAAAGGTCGAGACGCTCATTGAGTTCCTGCAAGTCAAAACTCTGCACCTTGGGAACCCTTGCCAGTTCCGGAGCCGGTTTCAGCCCCTTCCCCACATTCTGTGGCTGTTCTTTGAATGGCGTGTGGAATACCCGGTAAGATGGTTCCCTGTACGCCTCCTCTTGTTCGATCTCCTCCCGGATTTCCGCCATCTCCTCCTTGCGGGCATTCCTCCTGCGGATAACCCCCATCATTTCCACGCCATAAAAGATATATAGGAATAGCAGGAGAAGGGCAAAAATCACTATTACTGCCCCCACCTTGCCGATGACCGAAGAAAAGAGTGCCGCCACGGCTCGTCCAAGCAGACCT
>CATKZA010000166.1 GCA_949841235.1 uncultured Clostridiaceae bacterium | reverse complement strand
AAGTTTGCAGGTACTGGAAAGGCATGGGGATTAATATGCATTTAACAGGTTCAGAAATTGTAATCGAGTGCTTGAAAGAGCAGGGGGTTGATACGGTATTTGGCTATCCGGGCGGTGCGATTCTGAATATTTATGATGAATTATACCGGCATCAGGAGGAGATTACCCATATCCTCACATCCCACGAGCAGGGGGCTGCCCATGCGGCAGACGGCTATGCCAGAGCCACGGGAAAGGTAGGCGTATGCATGGCTACCAGCGGGCCGGGGGCAACCAACCTGGTCACCGGAATTGCCACGGCCTATATGGATTCCGTGCCGATGGTTGCCATCACCTGCAATGTGGGCACCACCCTTCTCGGGAAGGATTCCTACCAGGAAATTGATATCGCCGGGGTGACCATGCCCATTACCAAGTACAGTTTCCTGGTGAAGGAAGCGGAGGATTTGGCTGATACCCTGCGCCGGGCCTTCCGCATTGCCCAGACGGGACGGCCTGGGCCGGTGCTGGTGGATATTGCGAAGAACGCTACCGCTGACAAGGCGGAGTACCAGCGTCAGGTGCCGGAACCCATTGAGAGAAGCCAGGAGCAGATTGACGACGCTGTCATCGAAGAGGCGATCAAGTTGCTCCGCCAGGCCAAGAAGCCTATGATCTTCGCAGGGGGCGGCGCAGTGCTTTCCGGCGCATCGGAGGAACTGATGGACTTTGCGGAGAAGGCGGATGCCCCGGTGTGCGACACCCTGATGGGAAAGGGGGCTTTTCCCGGGAATCACAGCCGCTATGTGGGCATGCTGGGCATGCATGGGACGAAGACTTCCAATCTGAGCGTGGCGGAATGCGATGTGCTGATCGTGGTGGGAGCAAGATTTTCTGACAGGGTAGTGACGGGAAAACCCGAACTTTTTGCAAAAAATGCTACGATTATTCATATAGATGTTGATGAGGCGGAAATCAATAAGAACGTTCTGGTAGATTACCATATCATTGGCGATGTGAAATGCGTGCTGAAGCGTTTCCTTGACCGGATGGATCAGATGTACCACAAGGAGTGGATGGATAAGGTGATGGCAAGAAAGGATGCCCTGCCGCTGACCTATGACGACGGCGGGCTGACCGGACCTTATATCATGGAAACTCTGGAGAAAGTCACCGGGGGAGATGCGATTGTCTGCACGGAAGTGGGGCAGCACCAGATGTGGGCAGCCCAGTATTTCCACTATCAGAAGCCCCGCACATTGATTACCTCCGGGGGCTTGGGCACCATGGGCTATGGCTTGGGGGCTTCCCTGGGAGCCAAGATGGGACAGCCGGAGAAGACGGTGGTCAATATTGCCGGGGACGGCTGCTTCCGCATGAATATGAACGAGCTGGCTACCGCCAGCAGGCATGACATTCCTGTGATAGAAATGGTGTTTAACAACCATGTGCTGGGGATGGTTCGTCAGTGGCAGACACTGTTCTACGGAAAGAGGTATTCCCACACGGTACTGAATGACCAGGTGGATTATGTGAAACTGGCTGAGGCCATGGGGGTCAAGGCCTACCGCATCTCGAAGAAAGAGGATGTGGAGCCGATTCTAAAGGAAGCCATTGATTCAGGGAAACCTGCATTGATAGAATTTATCATCGAGAGCGATGACAAGGTCTTTCCTATGATTGCGCCGGGGAAGGATTTGGAGGATTGCTTCGATGGGAAAGATTTGCAGGAAAAGTAGAGGGGCATGTGGGCAATTCGACAGCCAGGGCAGTGAATCGATAGAATTGGTGCAGGATATTGGAAGAGCAAGTTTTTATTAATGAAGCATAAACATACAGAAGGAGGCATTTGAAAAATGGCAAGAGTGTATAATTTTTCAGCCGGTCCGGCGGTATTACCGGAAGAGGTGTTAAAGGAAGCGGCAGAGGAGATGTTAGACTACAAGGGAACCGGTATGTCGGTGATGGAGATGAGCCATCGTTCCAAGGCCTTTGATGATATTATCAAGACGGCGGAGCAGGATCTGAGGGATTTGATGAACATTCCTGACAATTACAAGGTGATGTTCCTACAGGGCGGCGCATCCCAGCAGTTCGCCATGATTCCCATGAACCTGATGAAGAACAAGGTGGCTGACTACATCGTCACGGGCCAGTGGGCAAAGAAGGCATGGCAGGAGGCTTCCAAGTACGGTAAGGCAAATAAGATTGCCTCTTCCGAGGATCAGACGTTCTCTTACATTCCGGACTGCTCGGATTTGCCGATTTCTGAGGATGCGGATTACGTATATATCTGCGAGAACAATACCATTTATGGCACCAAGTACAAGGAACTGCCCAATACCAAGGGCAAGACTCTGGTAGCGGACGTTTCTTCCTGCTTCCTGTCTGAACCGGTGGATGTGTCTAAATACGGAATCATTTACGGCGGCGTGCAGAAGAATATCGGCCCTGCCGGGGTGGTGATCGTAATTATGCGGGAGGATTTGATTACCGAGGATGTATTGGAAGGCACGCCGACCATGCTCCAGTACAAAACCCATGCGGATGCCCAGTCATTATATAATACTCCTCCGGCATACGGCATCTATATCTGCGGCAAGGTATTCCAGTGGCTGAAGAAGATGGGCGGACTGGAGGAGATGAAGAAGCGCAATGAGGAGAAGGCAAAGATCCTCTACGATTATCTGGATTCCTCCAAACTCTTCAAGGGCACGGTGGTGGAGAAGGACCGCTCCCTGATGAATGTTCCCTTTGTCACCGGGGACGAGGAGATGGATGCCAAGTTCGTGAAGGAAGCCAAGGCTGCCGGGTTCGAGAACCTGAAGGGACACCGCACGGTGGGCGGCATGAGAGCCAGCATCTACAATGCCATGCCAAAAGAGGGCGTGGAGAAGCTGGTGGAATTTATGAAGAAATTTGAGGAGGCGAATGCATAATGTTCAAATATACTTGCTTGAATCCCATTGCACAGGTGGGACTGGATGAATTGCCGGAACAGTATGAGAAGGTGGATGATGCGAAGGCGGCGGAGGCGATTCTGGTGCGCAGCGCATCCATGCACGATATGGAGTTGTCTGAAAATCTGCTGGCAGTGGCTAGGGCAGGAGCCGGCACCAACAATATTCCCTTGGAGAAATGCGCAGATCAGGGAATCGTGGTATTCAATACGCCGGGTGCTAATGCCAACGGCGTGAAGGAGATGGTGCTTGCCGGCATGCTTCTGGCTGCCAGAGACATTGCCGGGGGCATGCAGTGGGTGAAGGACAATTCTGACGATGAGAATATCGGAAAATCCATGGAGAAGGCAAAGAAGAACTTTGCCGGAACGGAGATTAAGGGCAAGAAGCTGGGCGTGATCGGCCTGGGAGCCATCGGCGTGCTGGTGGCCAATGCGGCGAACCGCATGGGGATGAAGGTCTTTGGCGTGGATCCCTACCTTTCTGTCAAGAATGCCCTGACCATGAACAGGGATGTGACGGTGTTGAAGAGTTATGATGAATTGTATGCGGAGTGCGATTACATTACGATTCATGTCCCCTTTACCGACGATACCAAGGAGATGATCAATGAGGAGGCCATCTCCAAGATGAAGGATGGGGTGGTGATTCTGAATTTTGCCAGGGATATGCTGGTGAAGGACGCAGACATGAAGGCGGCGCTGGAGTCCGGAAAGGTGGCAAAATACGTGACGGACTTCCCGAATGCTCAGGTAGTGAAGATGCCAAACGTCATCGCTACGCCCCATCTGGGTGCCTCCACGGAGGAGAGCGAGGAGAACTGCGCCGTGATGGCGGCAGAGCAGGTGACGGAATTTCTGGAGAATGGCAATATCGTCAATTCTGTCAATTATCCAAACTGTGATGCGGGCGTGTGCGGCACGGCAGGAAGGATTACCGTGGCACATAAGAATATGCCCAAGATGCTCACTCAGTTCACCAATGTATTCTCTTCCGAGGGAATCAACATTGACCATATGACCAATAAGAGCCGGGGGAATTATTCTTACTGCGTGTTTGATATCGACTCCGCAACCAGTCAGGATTTGGCAGATAAGATCAGTGCCATTGAAGGCGTGCTGAGGGTTCGCATTATCAAATAGCCTTTGGAAATTGGAGAAGGGCGTTTGGAAAATAGAAGGGAGAGGCATGGCAAAGTGTTTTTGGCGTGTCCCTCCCTTTTTGAATAGTAACGCTGACATCTCCTTTTTTATTTTTTTTATCGAAAAGTGTAGACGAAAATGGAAATATATGAGAAAATATTGGCAGGACTGTGGCGGTGTATGCGGTTTGATACATAGAAAAAGACAAGGCAGCGATATTTCCACCACAGAAAAAAACATATTGAAAGGAGCATAAACATGATTTATTCACAGGAAGTAGAAAACATGTGCCCAGTTGCCCAGGGTGTGCACCACGGTGCTGCCCCGATTCCGGAGGAGGCGAAGTGGGTTCAGGCAAAAGAAGTAAAAGACATCTCTGGCTTCACACATGGCGTGGGCTGGTGCGCACCCCAGCAGGGTGCCTGCAAGATGTCCCTCAATGTAAAAGAGGGCATTATCCAGGAGGCGCTGGTGGAGACCATCGGGTGTTCCGGCATGACGCATTCTGCGGCAATGGCATCTGAAATCCTTCCGGGGCTGACTGTGATGGAGGCATTGAATACGGATTTGGTTTGTGATGCAATTAACACGGCCATGAGAGAATTGTTCCTCCAGATTGTTTACGGGCGTTCCCAGAGTGCATTTTCTGAGGATGGACTTGCTATCGGCGCAGGCCTTGAGGATCTCGGAAAGGGTCTTCGCTCCCAGGTGGGCAC
>CATKZA010000165.1 GCA_949841235.1 uncultured Clostridiaceae bacterium | reverse complement strand
CTATGCACCGGGAAGCATAGGTTGCCAGCTTAATGTTCTTTAGCGGATTAAATGTATTGATCGCCTTGATCAGCCCGATGGTTCCAATGGAAATCAAATCCTCCACCCCGATCCCCGTATTATCAAACTTCTTGGCAATATACACCACCAGTCGAAGATTATGCTCGATCAAATGATTCCTGGCCTCCTTATCCTCCTCCCCGCCCAATTTATCCAGCACCGCCTTCTCCTCCTCGGAAGTGAAGGGAGCAGGCAGAATTTCAGCGCCGCCTATGTAATGGATCTCTCCCCCCCTGTGGGAGCAGAAGAGCCCATGAATCTCCGGCATAATCCGCAATTGAAACCTATTTGACATCGATATCTTAAGCATATGTTCCTCCATTCTGTCTTTCACGACCCCATAATATAACTCATTCCTGTAATATTCAAAATCATCTGTATTTCATCCATCTCGTCCAGATGGGGACTCACCGCCACCAGAATATTCTCATACGCCCTTCCATTCTCCACCACGACCCGCTGGAGCCGATAAGCCTCCCACAGCCCGCTCCCCCCAAGGGACTGGAAGGGAATATAGATGGGAGCGCCACCCTGGGACAGAGCCAATTCCCCCGCCAATTCTTCCGACACAATCCATACCCCTTCTCCCGTATAGGGACTGACCAGACGGTTTCCCGTATCCATCAGGGCCTTCACCTGGCAATGTCTGCCTCCGTGAAACACCTCCACCCACACCAGCGTCTTCTGGTTTTGCCACTGAGCCGCCCACTGTCTCCGAAGCATGGCAAAAGCAATGCCCATCAGCGCCAGGGATAGGCAGAGCATTCCCATGGCAGAAACAGGCAGTCCCTCGAAAAGCGCATTGCCCAAAGACAGAAACGCCAGAATCCCTCCCCCCGTAAATAACGCAAGAGATAGGAAAATTGCCATCTCGCGCCACCAATTCCTGAGAGAGCCGGGCAAAAAGACGGCGTACACCATCCCCCCCAATTCCAGCAGGGCGATTCCCGCCCTCCAAGCCTTCTCATTCCATAAAATATAGGTGCTCCCAGTAGAGATTCCAGCAAAAAGAATAGAAAAAAGAAAAATCCTGCCTCCCATCCTCCTTTTCTGTCGTATGATGGCAGTGAAATACAATAGAAAGAAATTCATCATAAAGTTCAAGATGAGGTAAATATCAACATAAAAGATTTCATGCACAGAATATCCCTCCGCTCCCCCATGGGAAATCTCTTAACTCCACAGGCACTTTATACTGCTTTTTCTTTCTGAAACCAGTATAATGATTTATCCCTGCGAAAAGTGTCAAAGTGGGACGTAATGAAAAAAGAGTTATGTTCCGTCTTTCGACAAAACATAACTCTCACTGATATTTATTGCAATTAAATACTAATTAGCCGGCGCAGGAGCGGTACTGGCTGCCGGAGCCTGACTTCCTCCCGCCGGAGCCGCACTCGCTGCAGGAGCCTGACTTCCTCCCGCCGGAGCCGCACTCGCTGCAGGAGCCTGACTTCCTCCCGCCGGAACCGCACTCGCTGCAGGAGCCGGTGTCACTCCCAGCCCGGTATTTTCCCATTTCAGCACGTTGCTCTCGCCTAGCACCGTCCCGCCGTCGGTCTGCACCTGAATGAAAAATCCATTGGCAATCTTCTTTTTATCCAAATTCCCCTCCGCATCCGGCGTTGGCGCAGGTTCCTTTGCCGCCTCTGCATCGTAAGCCAGTTCCTCCTCCACCTGGAGATGGGAACTGTCAATCCACTTCGCATCCACCTTCTCCCCTTGGAAGTACAGAGACGAAAAAGGCGTAAATCCGCTACCCTCTATCAGAACCCCCTTCTCGTTTCTGGAAACCTTCGTAAGCTGCACCGGCTTCGTCCCCATCTGGAGCGCCGTGGGCTGATAGGGATTTTTCCCGCCGTGGGCATATTTTTCCCCATAAAGCATGTCATATTCCAGCATTTTTAAGTTTTCGTGATAAGTTTTCGTCTTCCACTCCGCATTCTGATGATATCTGGTAATATTCCCCGTGGTAATATTGACGCGCTTCAAAACCTCCGGATACAACTGATAGGAACTTAAATTCTCCTCCACCTTTTGCAAGCCCATATTATCCCATACCACGTACTGCGTCTGATATAGGTTGGAATCCTCCAGATCCTTCTTCTTGATATCCAAACTGGGCAGATGATCTCCATAGAGCACCAGAACCGTCTTTTCATTGCGCTTGGACAGGGCATCCACCAATTCCCCAATCATGTTGTCCACTTCCTTTAGCTGGCTCACATAATAGAGGTAATCCTCCTCCATTCCCTCAGGCGCCTTCTTCACCTTGATTTTGGCCTGATCCACAGAAAAACCCGCATATTTCCCATGGCTCTGCACCGTAATCCCCATAGTGAAATCCGCCCCCGGCGTGGAATCCAGCGTGGCGAGAATCTCCCCCGTCAGCACCTTGTCCTTCTTCCAGCCGTTGGGATTATCCTCCAGCCCATTCATATACTCCATAGAGGTAAAGGTATCGAAGCCCAGATTGGCAAAGACCTTGTTCCTCCCATAAAAAGTTCCCTCGTTGTTGTGGACGCAATGGGTTCTGTACCCCAGATACTTCAAATCATAGCACACGCTCTCCGATGTGGTGTCCCTCAAAATCGTTTTATAGGGATACTCCGATGTGCCAAAGTCCTTCTGGCTCATCCCCGTGAGTACCTCGAATTCCGTATTCACCGTTCCAGCACCCACGGTAGGCACCGTGAGAAGTCCATTGGAATATTGCTTCTGCAAGCGATGAAAATTCGGAACGGGGTCTTCCGATAATTTTAAATTCTTCAACGTCGCCACATCAAAAAATGATTCCAGCTGAATAAAGATGATATTCGGCTTCACGGCAGGAGCGCCCGTGCTGACAGGTATCCCCGCCAGGATTTCTTCCACTGCCTCCTTGCTATAGTTCTCCGGCTTAGAAATCCCAGTATCAATAATGCTGTTGGTAAAACAGTATACGAATCCATAATTCTCATAGGCTTCGGAAATATTGGTGAAATTCTTAGACAATGCCTGAACGGAATTGCTCTTGCTGCGAATAAACACCAATGCAGAAATCACGATTGCCACGCAGATGCCGGCCACAATCACTTTCTTCTGGGTAGTATGGCTGTGCTTGGGCGCCATGCGGAACAGGCACACCAGACTCCCCACCACCAGCACTGCCGCCAGCGCAATCATTGCCACATTGAAGGCCGTGAGATAATGGCCGGATACCTTCAAGGCACTTTCCAGCAAGGTGATATCCACCGCCGAGAAAGGCGTCACGCGAACGCTTAGCACAAAATAATTCACGATTCCAAAAATCAGCCACACGGCACACACCGTGGTAAACACAAAAATCTCCCGCTTGAAAAATAATGCGATGGATACCGTAAGCATGATAATCAGCGTATTAAATACGAACAATGACGGCCGCTCAAAAAGATATCCCACCCCGCTCACAAGAGACTTGCGGTTCAGAGACTCAATAATAAACTCCAGCAATACCGGAATCCCAATGTATCTCAGCACATAACTCAGGTACTTTCTCTGCAGCTGCTTCTTCCTCCTCTGCTGCTGCTCTCTTCTCTTCCTCTCCAACTGATCCAAAATCATTCCCCCTAACTTTGATAAATCCCCCTGTCTTCGCTCCTTTTATACTACATAGGAAATTGCTCATAACACGCGATGCGAAGAACGCTGGTTCTGCGTTCTTCCAGATGCTTTTTAAGCATCTTGGTGAAAATCGTAGCTTTGCTTGGCGAGGTATTTGCGAGCCTAGCAAAACTTTTCACCTTTTTTACTCCGTCATATTTTTATAGATGCGAGCCACCTGTTCCACCGGCCCCTCCGCCACCAGACGGCCGCTGTCCAGAATAATGGCCCGGTCGCACAGCCTGACCACCTGTTCCAGAGAATGGGATACGAAAAGCACCGTCACCCCCCTGTCGAACATGCTCATAATCTTATTCTCGCTCTTGCGCCTGAACTTCTTATCCCCCACCGAGAGCACCTCGTCCAGAATCAGGATATCCGGCTCCACCACGGTAGCGATAGAAAATCCCAATCTGGCCTTCATGCCGGAAGAATAATTCTTAATGGGCACCTCGATAAACTCCCCCAGACCGGAAAAATCCACAATCTCGTCAATCTTCTCGTCCAAGAATTCCTTGGTAAATCCCAAAACCGCACCGTAGAGATAGATATTCTCCCTGCCGGTGTACTCCGGGCTGAATCCTGCCCCCAGTTCCAGCAGCGGCGCAATCACCCCGCTGGTCTCAATGGTGCCGGCAGAGGGTTTCAGCACGCCGGAAACCACTTTCAGAAGGGTGCTCTTTCCCGAGCCATTCAGCCCTAGCACCCCCAGGCGCTCCCCCTTCTTAATCTTGAAACTCACATCTTTGAGCGCCCAGAATTCATTGAATTTCAAATCCCTGCGCAGAAACTTGATAATAAACTCTTTCAGATTATCTACCCGCTCCTGGCTCAAATTGAAACGCATTCCCAAATCTTTTACGCAAATCGCCAAATTTTTCTGCATATGCAACCATGCCTTTCCTGGCTCTGCCTCCCGACAAATGCCTGCCTGCTATTTCTACTACTACACGTATCAGATAAACCTATTCCGTCTGCCAGATCTGCCGCTACGCATATCTGCTAAACCTATTCTGTCTGCCAGATCTGCCGCTACGCATATCTGCTAAACCTATTCTGTCTGCCAGATCTGCCGCTACACGTATAAGATAAACTTATCCTGCTTCCTGTAGAACAGGACAGCCCCCACCACCACCGTCACCACGGCAATCGCC
>CATKZA010000164.1 GCA_949841235.1 uncultured Clostridiaceae bacterium | reverse complement strand
TGCCATCCCCGTTTTTTTCAGAAAAGATTTCACGGTAAACGCCCGGAGCCAGCCCGATAAACTGGTTAAAATAATTGGTAAAATGGCTCTGGTCTGAAAACCCGGTCATGGCAGCCACCTCCGCAAGGGGCATCTCCCCTGCCAGTAGCTTTTTCGCCTCATTGACGCGGATTGCTTCAAGATAGCGGTATGGCGTGATTCCCTTTGACTTGGTAAAAGCACGCAGGAGCGTTGACTTGCTAAGTCCCGTATAACGGCATATCTGATCCAGATAAATGCGCTCTGCAAAGTGCCGTTCCATATATTCGCAGGCTTTTTCAATCTCCCCGCTGCAATTCGGAATGCAATTTTCAAATGGCTGTCCATAATTTTGGATAAGAAGTGAAATCAGAAGCAACAAAGTCTCCTCTTTGCCAAAATCATCATTTCCCGCCAGAACCATCCCATGCAGCCTCCGCAGATAGCAGGCAGCTTCCTCATTATAGACAACATTGTCCGCAAAGCCCGGAACCTGCCGTTTCCCGCTGACTTCCTCTGCCAAATCAAGCATAACCTCTTTTGCAATGTTAAACCCACGGTAATCAAATGTTCCGCCATCGCTCTGCACGCAGGCATGGTTATCCCCCGGATTAAAAAGCACGATGCTTCCCTTTTCTATGGAATATTCCCTATTTTTGCAGGAAAGCCTGCGTGTGCCATCTTCCACGAATCCGATTACATAGTGTTCATGGAAGTGGTTGGGAAATGGCTGTACAATTCCTTCAAAATGATATGCTTCAAGTCGCAGCCCATCGTCATATACTACCGTCCTCGTCTCCCTTTTCATGCATATTTCCCTCCTTGCCACACCCATTTTATCCCTTATGATAAGCTGCGTCTTGTAAAATATCTTCATTTTCATGTTCTCACGGCAGCTGCCTTGATGCCCATCTGGTTGCACAATACCATGCAGAAACGGATTATGGAAGCTTCGTTCTTTTTTATTTGTACTGCACTATCTCATCTATGGGTATTCTCGTCTGGCCATGCCTGTCTCCATCCGCCCCCGGTTCTGCGGAATACCCTAATGCAAGGATATTTATCGGCTCCAGATTTTCCGGCAGGTCTAACCCCTGTTTCAATACATCCGGCTTAAAATAGCAAATCCATACGCTTCCAAGTCCCAATTCCGTGGCCATAAGCATCATGTGGTCAGTCAGAATGGAGGCATCAATATCCGCCGTTACCATACCGTCAAATGGGCGTTTCCATGCCTTGCTCCTATCCGCGCATACTACCACCGCTACCGGGGCGCCATAGATATTTGCTGATTCTGAAACCGCCGACAGCCCCTCCCTGCTCTTTACGACCACCAGCCGTACCGGCTGCATGTTTGCCGCCGTCGGTGCCACATGGGCAATCTCCAAAATCTTTTGCAGTTTTTCCTCCTCCACTGCCTGATTTGTGTAGGCGCGGACAGAAGAACGCACCTTTGCTGTTTCTAATACTGACATTTTCGCATCATCCTTTCCTTCTTAAAAATTTGACCGGTCATAGAATCACTTATCAGAAACGGTTTCTGTTTCTGATAAAAGGAGCTGTTTTTGCCCCGCAAATCTAAACATAAGAAACATTTTTTTATTTCTTATGCTATAATAATAGCAGAAACAGATAAATAGACAAGAATGCACTTTTTAGGTATATACTACCCAAAAAGTAAGTGAGATGGGCAGTTATTTTGAACACATGAATATACCGCGTGCTGGAATAGCAATTATTGCACCCGTGAGGAAGGAGAAACACCATGGCTAAACAATGCAGCAACTTTACCTGTCCTGTGGAGGCGACAATTTCCATGATTGGCGGCAAATACAAGGCAGTCATATTGTGGCATCTGATGGATAGCACACTGCGGTACAGCGAACTGCACCGCAAAATGCCAAGGGCAACCGATAAAATGCTTGCCCAGCAGTTACGGGAATTGGAAAAAGACGGTCTGATTAACCGCATGGTCTATCCTGTCGTCCCGCCAAAGACGGAATACAGCCTCACGGAATACGGAAAAACCCTCGCTCCCATACTGGATGCCCTGTGCGACTGGGGCGAAAACTATTTATCCGAAACGCAAAACAGCCCGGAGGGCCGTAAATTTTAATCCTTGCATCCTATCCATATTTGTGGGAAACTATATCTGACATAGTTTCCATGCGATACAGATATGATGGGAAACTATATCTGAAATAGTATTATTGCAATACAGATATGAAAGGAAGACATGGTATGAAAAACAAGAAGAAAATCATGATTTTATCACTGGCAGTTATCTTGGCAGCTGGCATCGGCATTTTTGCCTATCAGAAATCCAACACAAACACGGACGAAATTTCCGAAGAGGGAGGACATTTCATCGAAGTTGAAAAAGCAGAAGAAGAAATCGAATATACAGACATTGCAAAAGCGTCCGTTGGAGACAAAGTGCGTCTGGGAGATTTCGAGGGTGAAATGGCTTGGGACGTATTGAAGGAGCAAGATGGGAAGCTGATGCTCATCAGCACAAATTGCATTGCCCAGCGAGCCTATCACGACAAAAAAGCCGCTGTCACATGGGAGCAGAGCGACATCAGGAAATGGCTGAATGAAACATTTTATGAACAGGCATTTTCCCAAGAAGAAAAAGCAATCATCCAGAAAAATCAGGTGGCAAATTCAGATAATGACACTTATGACACAAAAGGCGGCAGGGACACCAGCGATTATGTCTATTTATTATCGATAGACGAGGCAAGCGATTACTATATAGAAACATCGGAACGCATGGCCACATTAAGGGACGGAACCTTGGTATGGTGGTGGCTTCGCTCTCCCGGATTCGAGGAACACGATGCGGCAAATATTGGCGATTATGGAACGGTCAACAAAGCCGGCCACAAAGTATTTGATACGGACGTGGTCAAGGGAGGCATCAGACCGGTGATATGGGTTAGCAAATAATTGCCGGCAAGGCCTCCTATGCCCGCATTACCATCTCAGAAAAGAAGTCCTTCTCCCTGACCACCTCTTTTCTCTGATAGCAGTGACAAAACCAAGCCAATCTGCGGATGCTGTCTCCCTTTGCCCTCATGGCCCAAGACATCAGGCAGATGCCCTCTGCCCCCGCATCCAGAGCCAGCCCCGCATTTTCAGGAGAAATCCCCCCCAGGGCATACACCGGCACATCCGAAGCGCTGCATGCCTCCGCCAGCCGGGACAAGCCCCTGGGCGCAGCCCCCTCCTTGCACTTCGTGGGGAAGACATGGCCGTAGAATACATAAGAAGCAAAGCATGCCTCCGCCAGATGAATCTGCTCCACAGAGTGGGTGGACACCCCGGACAGCCGCACCGTCCGTAGATTCTCCCGATTCTTCATGGCACTGCGGAGAGGCAGATGAATGCCATCTGCCTCCAAGCGCTTTGCCACGCCATAATAATTGTGAAATACGCAGATGGTTCCATAAAACTTACAGATCTCCTGCACCTGCACCGCTAATTTTCCATAGTCCCGCTCGTTCAAATCCTTCTCTCTCAGGACAATCATATCCACATCATTCTCTGCCAATGTCTTGATCTGTTCTAAAAAATCACCAGGGCAGAGTTTCCGATTCGTCACAGCAATCAATTTACACATAGATATAATCACTCATAACAGGCTGCAGCCCCTGATGGCATATGGCCTGATATACTTCCTCCACATTTCTTCCATCTGAAATTTCAAACTGCCCATCTCCCACATTCTCGTTTTCCTCGCTGTGCTCCCCAATGCCCACGGACACGCCGGCTGAAATCTTGGTGGCCCCCATCTTGATGACGTTGTCCCGCACCCTGGCGCATTCTCTGGTAGAGATGGTGATATTGGCAAAGGGCATGAATATGCGATAGGCAGTAATTACCTGCAATAACTGTGCCTCATGCACATCTTTGGGGTTTATTTTATCATTATTTATAATGGGACGCAACCTGGGACAGGAAAATGCAATCTCTGCATGGGGATATTTCCTCTGGAGAAGGTAGGCGTGATACCCGGTGGCAAGGGCATCCTTCCTGAAATCATCCAGCCCGAGCAATGCCGCAAATCCCACGCCACGCATGCCGCCCCTGATCGCCCGCTCCTGAGCGTTGACGCGGTATGGGAAAATGCGCTTATGCCCCGCTAAGTGCAAGGTTTCATACTTGTCAGAATTGTATGTCTCCTGAAATACCGTCACATAGTCAGCGCCGCATTCATGGAGATAGGCATACTCGTCAGAATTCATGGGATAAACCTCCAGGCCAATCACCTTGAAATACTTTCTGGCAATCTTGCACGCCTCTCCAATATATTTCACATCAGACATCTTGCGGCTCTCTCCTGTCAGCAGAAGGATCTCCTGCAACCCCGTCTCAGCAATGGCCTTCATCTCCTGCTCTATCTGCTCCCCATTCAGCTTGGCCCTGCGAATCTGATTATGGCAGTTAAAACCGCAATAAATGCAGTAGTTCTCACAATAGTTGGCAATATACAGGGGCGTGAACATATAGACAGAATTGCCAAAATGCTTCCTGGTCTCCTCCTGGGCCCTCTGAGCCATCTCCTCCAGCAATGGCATGGCCGCCGGAGAGAGCAACGCCTCGAAATCCTCCACGGTACACTCCCTGCGAGCCAGTGCCGCCCTCACATCCGCCTCCGCATATTTCTCATAGTCATAATGATTCATTCTGCCAATCACCTGATCCATGATATCGGAATCCTCCAGCACCTCCATATCCGGCAGGTACTTCATATGGTCTATCCGTTTTTCCTCCAACACTTCACTCATAAACATCCTCTTTTCTGCAATCGAACAAGAAACTTAACAGAAGTTTCTTTG
>CATKZA010000163.1 GCA_949841235.1 uncultured Clostridiaceae bacterium | reverse complement strand
TGGGACATGCTGTCCGGGGCGTATACCTGTATTCCGGGATGACGGATTTGGCTAGGATATCTGGGGATCAGGGATTGCGGGATGCCTGCGAGCGGTTGTGGGACAGCATGGTGAATCAGAAGATGTACATTACCGGAGGCATCGGGGCAACCCATATGGGGGAGGCCTTCTCCTATCCCTATGACTTGCCCAATGACACGGCATATGCGGAAACCTGCGCCTCTGTGGGGCTGGTGTTCTGGGCCAGAAGAATGCTTCAGATGAACCCGGATGGGAAGTATGGGGACGTGATGGAGGTGGCATTGTACAATACCGTGCTGAGCGGCATGTCCCTGGATGGAAAGAGTTTCTTTTATGTGAATCCATTGCAGGTCACGCCGGAGGCATGCCATCGGGATGAGAGGAAATTCCATGTGAAGCCGGTGCGCCAGAGCTGGTTTGGCTGTGCGTGCTGCCCGCCCAATCTGGCTCGTCTGGTCAGTTCCATTGGCTCCTATGCCTACACGGAGCGGGAGGATGCCCTCTATATTCATCTGTACATGGACAGCAGGGTGGAAATGACGGTGGGAGGCCGGCGGGGAGAGATTACCGTGGCTTCTGAGTATCCCTGGGAGGGAAATGTCCGTGTCACGGTGAAGGGGATTTCCGTGCCATTTACCATTGCCCTGCGCATCCCTGCCTGGTGCGGGGATTATGGGGCAGAGGGATTGGAGGGGGCAGATGCCTGGAAGGAGAATGGCTACCTCTATGTCAGGAGAGTCTGGACGGAGGATGATTTCGTGGAACTGGCCTTTCCCATGGATGTTCGGATTCTGGAGGCTGATAGCCGGGTTCGGGAGGACGTGGGCAAGCTGGCGGTGATGCGGGGACCCTTCGTGTACTGCTTGGAAGAGGCGGACAATGGGAAAGATTTGCATCTGCTAAGCCTGGATAGGGAGTCGGAGGCGCAGGTGGAAGAGGGAGAGATTGACGGAGCCGGCATCAGGAAAATCACGCTCTGGGGATATCGCCGGGAGCCGGTGCATGTGGAGGGGCAGGGATTGTACCGCATGGCCGAAAAGGCAAGGGGGACCAAGGTGCCGCTGCATTACATTCCCTATTTCGCATGGGCGAACCGGGGGGAGAATGAGATGCAGGTGTGGACGCGGGAGAACTACTTGTGCCGCTGAAAGCGGCGGGAGGGGAAAAGATGAACAGGAAAGATATTGTGCCGTAAAGAAAAGCGGAGGAAGGAGGCGCTGATGGCTGAAAGAGAAGGGGGAAAATTTGGCAGAGGCAAATCGAAAGTGAAATTTGCAGTGGTGCTATCCATCTTGGCCCTTTGCCTTGTTCTATGTTCTGTCATGCTGGGGAAGTGGAGGAGCGGCATTTCCAATACAGAAAGTCAGAGAGACGATGGGAAAAATCCTTTGGTGAAGGCAGCAGATGATGATGGCAATGAGGCCTATGAAGAGGGGGATGTGGCGTTATCCATCATGTCGGAGGATGGCAAGTGCAAAGTCTTTGTCAAGAAAGATCAACGCCAGAAACTCTATATTCATCATGTGGAGGAAGGTAGGCTGGATGAGATCGACGTGATGCCGGACTTGGCGGATGCCATTATGTCTTTAGAATGGATTGATGCAAACCAGGTGGCAGTATGGTCTCATGTGAATCCTTCGTGCGGGTGCCTTGATATCTATGATGTCAATACCTTGCAGAAGCAGGAGGAAAAATATTGTTCTAAATATGCCTGGTCGAAAGGGATGGATTCCTTGATCTATGTTGAACCGGTACCGCATAATCCCTCTGCGGTCGGAAAGGAAAAGATATTGAATTTGAACGATGAATTTTTATACCAGACAAAAAAGTTTGTCATTATTCGTTCCATGGATATCAATGATCGCGGGGAGATTGCTATCATAGTAGAAAAAGTGAATAAGAACCATGATGTGCAGACGGCAGGAATCATGATATTAAAAAAGAAGGGAAACAAATATCAGGCAATAAAGAAAATAAAGCTGAAGAACGGGGGATGCGGGGAAATTGAATGGATTGATCATAAGACGATATCCTATTCCACAGGCGAGGGCGGAAAGAAGGTTAAGAAACTTGTAGGGTAAGAAGGGGTGAATTTCCTCTGTAAATTCGGTTCCTCTATGAAAGCTATTGAAAAGGGCAAGGAGATATTTCCATGGATACTGTAAGCGCGGTTTTTAGTAAACGCAAGTTGAACATTTCCAAACTCATACCATTTGGATTTGAGTTGAAAGATGAAAAATATGAATATCGGAAAGTGCTGCCGGACAGCGGGTTTGTCTTGTATGTTGCAATAACGGCAGACGGTACGCTTTCTTCTGAGATAATTGATCCTGCTTTAGACGAGCCGTATACGCTGCATCTCGCAGATGAGGCTGTGGGCAGTTTTGTTGGGAGCGTGAAAAGCCAGTATGTGGAAACGCTGAAGGAGATTGCGGAAAAATGCTATGACCCGGATGTATTCAAGAGTGACCAGGCAAATGAACTAATTGATTATGTTCGAGAAAAGTATGGTGATGAACTTGAATTTCTGTGGCAGAAATTTCCGGACAATGCGGTTTGGCGGTGCAGGGAAAACCAAAAATGGTATGGTGCCTTGCTGACAGTAACAAGGAAAAAACTGGGGATAGAATCCAATGAAGCAGTTGAAATAATTGACCTTCGCCTAGAACCGGGACAGATGGGGGATTTGCTTGACAATGTGAAATATTTCCCCGGCTGGCATATGAATAAAAAGCACTGGTACACCATGATACTTGATGGTACAGTACCTACGAGAGAAATCTGTCAGAGAATTGATGATAGTTATACATTGGCATGGAAGAAATAAGCGCAAAAGATAAAGCATCTTAGTGCAGTGTTACTTTATTGACTTTGCATGCAGATATGACTATAATGGTTCTAATGCATTATGATGATCTAAAGAGAAGGGGAGATAAAAATGGCTTTGATCAAATGTCCTAATTGTGAAAAAGAGATTTCAGAAAAGGCGTTTCAGTGCATTCACTGCGGCTTTCAGTTAAGGGAGGAAGAATTGGTTAAAAATCCTCCCGGCAAGAGGAAGAAGGGCTTGATCTTAACCCTTGCAATTTTAGCCTTTGTTTTGGTGGCCGGGAGCGTTGCGGGCATTATGGTCAAGAGAAATATGGACGAGAAAAAGGCTGAAAAGGAAAGGGCAGAATATATTGCCGATTTGCAAACAGCCGCAAAAGACATGTTGACAGGCGCATATCTGGCAGATGATCTAAGCAGGCTGATCCATGGAGTATGGTATAATGCCGTTTATAAGAAAAGCGATGAGGCGACGGATCAGTATACCCAAAAGGGAAGCTGGAGCCGATATGATAATGAGACGGAGTATTATGATTTTAATACTGCTTTGCAGAACCTGCAGGCGGATTCAGGATTTCAGCAAAGAATTAGCAAGTTAAGACAACATCAGGAAACAATGCAGGGCATGATGAAGGATTTGAAGAATCCGCCGGATGAGCATAAAGAAGCGTATGATGCATTGAAGGAATTTTATGCCGCATACATTGATTTGGCCGGATGCGCCTTGAATCCTATGGGCAACTTGACTTCATATGCCTCTTCCGTTGACAAGGCAGTTCAAGACGTATCGAACTGCTATAAGGCAATGGAAATGTATTGGGAGGATTGATCCGGCAGAAAATGAGGTTGCATGATTTATGAGATATCAATGGATGAAAATTGCGGGGCTTGCCTCTGGGGCAGCCAGTGCCTTCATGGCGGCCGGCTGGTCTTTTTTTGAGATGACTGTTCGATGCAAGGAGCATAAGCGCCTGAAGAAAAAGAAATGGTTTCAGTTGTCCCACACCAAGGTCAATCATCCCAGGCATAAATTCGAGAAAGAGTATGAGGAGGGGAAGGCCTGGTGCATGGGGCAGCATATGCAGGACTGCTATTTGAGAAGCAGGGATGGCCTGCGTCTGCATGCCCATTATCTGCCGGCGAAGGGAGCCAGGCGGTTCGTATTGCTGAGCCATGGATACAAGGGCAGCGGTTTTGGGGATTTTGCCTATACGGCGCGATTTCTCCATGAACACCAGTGCAATCTGCTGTTCATCGACCAGAGATGCTGCGGGGAGAGCCAGGGAGAGTACATTACCTTTGGGGCGATGGAGCAGTTCGACGTGCAGGACTGGGCAGAATATATTGCCAAGCGAAATAAGAAGGAACTTCCCATCTATCTTTATGGGGAATCTATGGGGGCGGCTTCGGTGCTGATGGCATCCGGGCAGAAGCTTCCCGGGGAGGTCAGGGGCCTGATTGCGGATTGCGGGTTTCGTTCCATGAGGGGGCAGGTTCAGGATATGGCGGCGAATTGGTTTCATCTGCGCTGGATCGGGCTGCTTCTGTTCCGCTTGGATTTGTTTTGTAGGGCGTTTGCGGGCTTTCGCATGAAGGATGCGGATACCGCCAGGGCCTTGAAGAAGAACAGGAGACCGGTGCTTTTTTTTCACGGTGCAGAGGACACTTATGTGGATCAGAAAAATTCCAGATATAACTATGCCGCATGCCGGGCTCCCAAGGAACTGGTGGTGGTGCCGGAGGCCAGGCATCTGTGCAGTGCCTATGCGGCACCGGAATTATACAGGGAGAAGTTGCTGGATTTTTTTGCGAAATACGATTAAAGGATGACAAGGGAACGCACCAATATCCAAAGATAATGATATTATCTTTTAGATATTTTGCGTTCTTTTTTATCATGCAAAGTCTTGGACAATTTTGGGCAAACTGTTTGTTAAGTCCTTCGGGGGGTAGAAATCATGAATCAAATGTGTTAACGTCTCACTTGAAGGAAAGAGATAGGAGGATTTGCAAATGCAAGAATATTATCCTTTAACGGCAGCCCAGAAAATGCACCACAACTGGATTTTGAAGTATAAGACCCAGCAAGTATCAG
>CATKZA010000162.1 GCA_949841235.1 uncultured Clostridiaceae bacterium | reverse complement strand
GCTGGCCGGAAAACCGCACGGCCCGCAGCATCCGCAGGGCATCCTCGTCAAATCGGTCCCCCGGATTCCCCACGCAGCGGATCACGCCAGCCTCCAAGTCATCCATTCCCTGAAATTCATCCACCAATCCCCTGCTGTCATTGTAAGCCATGGCATTGATGGTAAAATCCCGCCGCTCCAAATCCAGAGACAGGCTATCTGTAAATTCCACGCTGCTGGGATGGCGGCTGTCCTCATACTCCCCATCAATGCGGTAGGTCGTGACCTCGTAGCCCACATGATTCCGTATCACGGTAACCGTTCCATGCTGTATGCCCGTATCGATGGTCTTGCCAAACAACCCCTTGATCTGCTCCGGCTTGGCGGACGTGGTGATATCCCAATCCTGGGGAACTCTGCCGAGAATCGTATCCCGCACGCATCCGCCCACCGCATATGCCTCATAGCCCGCCTGCTCCAATATATGAATGATATCTGCCACATCTTCTGGCAATTCTATCTGAATATTCTTCACCTGATTCCTCCGAATGCCGCTTGCCTCCCTCTAATCCTATGCGAAGTTCACCCCTGCTGGCAAACCTCCCCGGAAAATGATCACTCCGCAAAACATCACACCAATTAAACATTATACCCTATTTTATGTCGAAGGAAAATACGTTTTGCGCAATTTGGTTCAAATTTATGGATTCCTGCGCATTTTACCCTTGACAATATGAATCAAATAAATTAGAATCTTTAATTAGATTTCTAATTGTTAGAATCCACATTATAAAGGAGCGTTGCGATGAAAGAATCCCTCCACTACCTACTGATGGCCAATCATTTGCTCTTTCAAAAAGCCCTGCTTGCCGGAATCAAGGACACGGAACTCACATCCGGCCAGCCAAAAGTCCTTGATTTCCTGAAAGATCACGACGGAACCGTGCAGAAGGATATTGCGTCAGCATGCCATATCGAGCCTGCCACCCTCACCTCTGTTCTGGCGGGCATGGAAGGCAAGGGCTTGATTACCCGCAAAGCATTAAAGGGAAACCGCCGCAGCCTATATGTCTACCTGACGGCTATGGGCAGAGAATGCGCCCTGCGGGTGAGCGAAGAATTTGACAAAATAGAAAAAAAAGCCCTATCCAGCTTTACGAGGGAGGAAGAGGCGCAGCTTAGCGCACTCCTGTCCAAAATCAAAACAAATATCAACGCAAAAGGAGAGACATCAGATGACTAAAACCGAAATTGCAAAACGCTATACATTATTTATCATAAGCCTATTCTTCGCCGCCCTGGGAGTGGCATTTACAAAGCACGGGGAACTGGGCGTATCGCCCATCTCCTCCGTGGCAAATATCATGAGCTGCAAATTCAATTTCCTATCTCTTGGAACCTGGCTCATTATCTGGAACTGCGCCCTGATTGGCGGGCAGATCGCCATACTTCGCAGAAATTTTCAGCCAGTGCAGCTTCTGCAAATTCCGCTTTCATTTCTCTTTGGCTGGTTTACCGATTTGGGAATGTGGATAGTATCCTTCATCTCAGCGGACGCCTATGCAGTCCGGCTAATCATGGTTCTTCTGGGAATCGCAATCCTTGGGTTCGGCATTGCGCTCTCTGTGGCCGCAAACGTCATTATGAACTCTGGCGAAGCTTTCGTCAAAGCTCTATCCGGCAACATCCACAAAGATTTCGGCAATGTAAAAATCGCCTTCGATGTCACATGCGTAATCTTGGCTCTGGCCCTATCCCTGGCCTTCTTCCACTTCTCCATAGTAGGAACAAGGGAAGGCACCATCATCTCAGCCCTGCTGACAGGCATTGCGGTGAAATTCTTCACCCGCAGGCTAAATGAGCCATTGAACCGGCTCCTGACAGGGGCGGACTATACTGAGACAACTATGATACAATAAATGCTGACGCATTTATGATGCAAGTTGCTTTGCAACTTGGGATATGCCAAAAACCATGGCAAGAAATATGATACAATAATTATTTTTGTCTCGATTCATGCCACCTTTGCCACCTTGATTTTCATGCCCAATTCCTTTATCCAATCCACCTTGGCAAGCTTTCGATGGGCATAAGACCCCTTCTTCACATAGAGCGTCACGCCAGCCTTGCGCCATGCCTCCCGATCCACTATTTTGGGATCTGGCTCCTCGTCTCCATAATCAGAAGTGGGATCAATCCCAAAGGCTCCATGTTCTATTTTCTTCACGCTAGACGGAATCACCACCTTCCTGAGTTGATAGCAGTGAACAAAAGCCTGTTCCCTAATGATTTTCACACCCTTCTTCATCGTCACCTTCTCCAGCTTCTTGCATGAATCGAAGCAATAATTAGGTATTTCCTTCACATTCCCGGGAATGACAATCTCTCGGATCTGCGTTCCGCCAAACACATCAGAGCCAATCTCTTCCAGTTTTTTAGGCAGGGTCACTTTTTTCAGCCTGGTATGGCCAAAGGCACTCCCGCCGATAAATTTCAGTTTTGGGGGCAGGGAGACTTTTTTTAGCCTGCTCTTATAAAATGCGCACATTCCAATCCATTTCAGGTTTTTAGACAAAGACACCCTTTCGATGCGGGAGTCAAAAAAGACATCCTCCTCAATCGTCTCTACCGTATCCGGCAGCATCACCCGTCCTACATCAGCATTGCGAAAGCTATCCCTGTATAGATCCGTCACGCCTTTTGGAATCCGATACTTGGATGCCTTTCGCTTTGCGGGATACCTCACGAGAGTTGTTCCATCCTTGGAAAAAAGCACGCCGGACCTTGCGCTGAAATGCTTATTCCCAGGGGATACCTTGAATTTCCTCAGCTTGCTCAGAGAAGGATGCAGATCCAAGGAATCATCAGATATCTCATCCACATATCTGGGAATCACAATGCTCTTCGTCTTTGCATTTTTCATAAAGGATTTCTCTGCAAGGGTAAGCAACCTGTTATCCTCATCATGGATACTTCCTACAAAGCAATACTCCAGATGAATGGCAACCACCTTCTTTCCCTTGATTTTTTCGGGAATGCGAATCTCCTTCGCAGTCTCCTGCAATCCCACGATTGCAATCCCATTTTTCCCCTCGCCATAGAAATTTTTAGCATAGGTATAATAGCAGTGACCTGATTTTCCCAAATACATTCCCGAATCCTTGAAAGTCTTACGTATGGCGGTATCGTAAGAGATCTTTTTCTCGGCTGTCCCTCCTTGCTCTGCCGCCCGGACGTTTCCACCGGCAAACACTACCTTCGCTTTCTTATTCAATGCTCCGCCTCCGTATATTTGCTTCCTCACTGTCTTTCTATACTTCTTGGCACAATTCGGTATCCTGACCACTAGCTTTTTGTAATTGCTGCTTCCGGCATTCTTATATGTTTCATTCACTGCGTAAGCATTTGCATCAAATGGCTTTTTCATTTTTTTTCGGTAGGTAACCTTCCTCAGATTCCTACAGTCCTCAAAGACGCATTCGCTTAATTTCGCCCTTTTTCCCACGATAACCTCTTTTAAAGATGTGCAGCCTTCAAATGCATGCCCGCCTAGGGAAGATAGTCGGTTCAACGACACCTCCCGGAGATATTTCTGTCCGGCGAACGCATACCCCGCAACCTTCTTCACGGATTTGGGAATGGTGAATTTTTTCGACTTCTTCGCTCGGGGGTAGGCATACAGCGTTTTCTTTGATTTGTTGTACAGCACTCCGCTGGTAGCGATGAAATGCCGGTTATCCCGATTCACCGTAATAGCAGACAGGCTCTTGCATCCGTTGATAAAGGAATGCTCCCCCACTTCGATTTTCTTCACCTTCTTCGGAATATGCACCTTCTTTAGGCAAGTACAGCGAAGAAAGGCTAACGCTGGTATCTTCTCGATGTTCTCCGACAGCCTGATCGATTGAAGTCTCTTGCAGTCAGAAAACAATGCATCCTCAATCCGAACCACGCTATCCGGCAGGCTCACATGGGCGAGATTGGTGCCGGAAAATGCACCGTCCCCAATGCTTTGCAATCCCTGATTCAAGGAGGCTTTCTCGATTTTTCCATCGAGAAAAGCATCCTTGCCAATTTTCAACAATTCCGGGTTCATCACCACTTCCTCCAGATGCTGTACTCCATCAAAAGCGGACTTGGCAATCTCCCTGATTCCTTCCGGCAGAGCATAGCGCCCCTCCTTCTTCCCGGCAGGGTATAGCAGCAACGTCTTCCCATCCTCGCTAAAGATCACGTCATCCTTCGAGACAATGCCCTTCGCCTCCGGTGACAGCGTAAAACGCTCCAGGCTTCGGCACCCGCTAAAATTGCCGCCGTCCATCTTTCCCGGAATCACCACTGTTTTTAGATTAATGCACTTCTCAAATGCGGTGTCTTCCGGCCTTTTCTCATTCCCCTTGGATTCTATCACCGCCTTCTCCAGCTCTGCGCAATCGCTAAATGCACCATCATAATCTTTTACGCTCTCTGGAATCGTCACCTCCGTCAGCCCGGAATGACTAAACGCAAGTGTAATAACCTCTATTCCTTTCGGAAAAGTAATATGTTTTAGATTCTTCGCCCCCGAAAAGGCATGGCATTCCACTTTTCTAATCCCCTCGGGAATCTGATAACAAACGTCCTTTCTTGCACCGGGGTAGAGTATTAGCGAATTTTTCTTCGAGAACAGCACGCCATCACGCATCTGAAAGTATTGATTCCTCTCATCTACCGTGATTTTTTCCAATACATTACTGTCAGAATTGTATCCAAACATTTTCAGGCTCTTTCCCAGATGCAGTTCCTTCAGATGCGTGCATCCCATAAAATATCCATTTGTAATATACTCGCCATCTGACTCGAAACAGCCTAAATATAGCAGATTATCTGGAGCATAGATCTTTTCCACCACTTGGTTATTCCGGAAAACGGCTCCATCCACGCAAATCACTTCTTGCATTCCATGCTCTTTCATTCCATAATATCCCGGAATATGGATCTCCTTCAATTTCTTTCCCT
>CATKZA010000161.1 GCA_949841235.1 uncultured Clostridiaceae bacterium | reverse complement strand
TGTGTTTGACAGGGCGGATGAGGTTTTGGGTTATTCTATCAAGGATATTTGTTTTGGAGATGAGGAGAAGTTAGGAGAGACAGAGTTTGCGCAGCCTGCGATTCTTACTATGAGCATCGCCGCCATGAAAGTGTTAGAGGAGCGCGGCGTGAGGGCTGAAATGACAGCAGGGCTTAGCTTGGGGGAGTACACCGCATATGTTGCCAGCGGGGCAATGGATTTTGAGGAGGCGGTGGCTCTTGTTCAAAAAAGAGGAAAATTCATGGCAGAGGCGGTTCCTTCCGGGGAGGGAGCCATGTATGCCGTTATTGGTTTAGATACAGAATTGGTGGAGGAGGCATGCCGAGAGGCTCAGGCAGAGAATCTGGGCTTGGCGGTTCCCGCCAACTACAATGCGCCGGGTCAGATTGTGATTGCTGGGGCGGCGAAGGCAGTGGAGTTGGCGGCAAAGCTTGCCAAGGAAAAGGGGGCGAAGCTGACGGTGAAGCTAAAGGTCAGCGGACCCTTCCATACATCCATGCTGCAGCCGGCGGCAGAGAGATTGACGCCGGAGTTGGAGAAGATGCATATTTCGCCGATGAAAATACCGGTGTTCACCAATGTGGATGCCGGCGAAGTGAAGTCGGAGGAGGACATTGTTCCAATTCTTTCCAAGCAGATCGTGTCCCCGGTTCGCTTTTCGGACATTGTATTGAATATGCAGAAGAAGGGTGCGGACACTTATATTGAATTGGGGCCGGGAAAGGCGCTGTGCGGCTTTGTGAAACGCACGGTCAAGGGAGCTGCGATTCTCAATGTGGAGGATGAATCTTCTCTGGCAAAGACTATGGCGAAATTGGAGGCATGATTTTTATTATGCTGATGCAGATTTTGCATTCTTCATGGATCGCTATGGGAATGAACTGTGGAAATGCGATAATATAAGAATATGGTTCAGTTGGACTGTATGGAAATGAGGTGAATGATGTTAAAGGGAAAGACAGCGGTGGTGACAGGAGCGGCCAAGGGGATCGGAAAAGCGATTGCCCTTGCCTTTGCGGAGCAGGGGTGCGATATCGTGCTGAATTATCGCAGCAGCGTGGCTGAGGAGACGATTCAGGAGATTCAGGCAAAGGGCGTGAAATGCTTGCCGGTGCAGGGGGATGTGAGTGATTTTGCCTTTGCCGCAGACATGATGAAGCAGGTCAAGAAGGAATTTGGTTCCGTGGATATTCTCGTTAATAATGCGGGCATTACCAGGGACATGCTTTTGATGCGCATGAAGGAGGAAGAGTTTGACAGCGTGATCGACACCAACCTGAAGGGGACATTTAACATGATTCGCCATGCCAGCAGCATCATGCTGAAACAGAGGAGTGGCGTGATTATCAACATGGCTTCTGTGGTGGGAGTGATGGGCAATGCGGGACAAGCCAATTATGCTGCTTCCAAGGCGGGCATCATCGGCCTCACAAAATCTGTGGCGAAGGACCTGGCCCAGAGGGGGGTTACCTGCAATGCCATTGCGCCGGGATTCGTGGAAACGGATATGACGGCGGTGCTGACAGAGGAACAGAAAGAAAAGATGCTGGAAGTGATTCCCTTGAAACGCTATGGACAGGTGGAGGACATTGCCAGGGCAGCGGTATTCTTTGCTGAAAACACGTACATTACCGGCCAGGTATTGAATGTAGATGGCGGAATGGTGATGTAACCTCCCGCAAGTGCAAGGGAACCGAGCGAAGCGAGACTCACTTGCAAGCGGGAGTTTGTGTAGCAAGAGCGAGCGAAGCGAGACTGACGCAAAGCGGCATGTCAGTTTAGAAAGAAAGAGGAAAGTTATGGAGAGAAGAGTTGTAATCACGGGTATGGGAGCGGTCACGCCTCTGGGGAGTACGGTAGATTCTTTTTGGGATGGCTTGAAAAATGGCGTATGCGGCATTGACTACATCAAGAAGTTCGATACGACGGATTTCAAGGTGAAGATTGCCGGGGAGGTGAAGGGGTTTGACCCGGAGCAGTATATGACCAAGAAGGATGTCAAGAGGAATGATTTGTTTGCCATCTATGGCTTGGCTGCCGGGGTGCAGGCTTTTGAGGATTCCGGCATGGATATGGAGAAGGAAGATGCTGACAGGATTGGCGTGATTGTAGGTTCCGGCGTGGGGGGACTGATGACCATGGAGGAGCAGGTGCGCCGCATGGATGCGAAGGGACCTTCCAGGGTATCACCCATGTTTATCACCATGACCATAGGAAATATGGCGGCGGGCAATATCGCTATCCGCATTGGCGCAAAGGGTGTCTGCGAGAATATCGTCACCGCCTGTGCTACAGGGACAAATTGCATTGGCAGGGCGTTCCGTGATATCAAGCATGGCTATTTGGACGCTTGCTTGGCTGGAGGCGCAGAGGGCTCTATCTGCGAGATTGGGGTGGCTGGCTTTACGAATCTGACGGCTCTTTCTACGGAGGAGGATCCGAAGAAGGCATGCAAGCCCTTTGATAAGGAGAGGAATGGCTTCGTCATGGGGGACGGCTCCGGCGTTCTGGTGCTGGAGGAATTGGAACATGCCCTGGCAAGAGGCGCGAAGATTTATGGGGAAGTCGTGGGTTATGGCGCTACGGGAGATGCGTACCATGTCACTCTGCCAGACCCTGACGGAGCCGGCGCAGCCAAGGCGATGAAGCTTGCCATGGAAGAGGCTGGCATTACGCCGGAGCAGGTGGATTATATAAACGCACACGGAACCAGCACCCACGCCAATGATTGTGGCGAGACGAGAGCCATCAAGTCTGCTATGGGCGAGGATGTGGCAAAGGGGATTCCTGTGAGTTCCACAAAGTCTATGACGGGGCATCTTCTGGGAGCAGCGGGAGCCATTGAGGCCATTGCCACGGTCAAGGCATTGGAAGAGGGATTTCTGCCGCCTACAATCAACTATCATGTGCCGGACGAGGAGTGCGATTTGGATTATATACCCAATGAGGGACGGGAAGCAAAAGATGCCATGTATGCCCTATCTAATTCCTTGGGATTTGGGGGTCATAACGGGGTGCTATGCTTCAAGAAATGGACAGGGAAATAATTTGCTGTGAATCGTATTTCCTTGGAATGATTTTCCTTGGGAACAGATAGAATGTAGAAGGTATTTGCGGAAAGGTTTGGTAGGTATATGCAGTATAAGGAAATCAAAGAACTGATTGAAATATTTGAAAAGACAGATTTGAATGATATGGAAGTTCAGTTGGACAACGCAAGGATTCGTCTAAACCGCGGTCCGGTCTCTCCCTGGGCGGGAATGCCTGTGGCGCCCCAGCCTCCGGTGATGGCTGTTCCGGAAAGCATGCCTGTTAAGACAGAGGTGGCTTCGGAGGCATCTGCGGTTGCTCAAATGCCGGAAGCGGAGGCGGAGCCTGTCCAGGAAGACAAGGGCGGCCTGGTCATCAAGGCTCCCATTGTAGGCACGTTCTACCAGAGTTCTGCACCGAATGAGGAACCTTTCGTGAAAGTTGGGGACACCGTTTCCAAGGGAGACGTGGTGTGCATCATTGAGGCCATGAAGTTTATGAATGAGGTAAATAGCGACGTGTCCGGCACGATTGCGGAGATTCTGGTAAAGGATGGGGAGTTTGTAGAGTTCGGGCAAGAACTGTTCCGCTTGAAAAGTATGTAAGGTGCGAAGTTTTTCTAAGGCATGAAAGACTATGCCAAAGAAAAACTACAGTCGCACCTATGAAGAACGCAAAAGCAGCGTTCTTCTTGTGGATTGTTTGTGCCAGCAAAGCTGGCATGTTTGGAAGTATGTAAGGTGCGAAGTTTTTCTAAGGCATGAAAAAACCATGCCAAAGAAAAACTACGGTCGCACCTATGAAGAACGCAAAAGCAGCGTTCTTCTTGTGGCAAAGCTGGCATGAATGGAAGTGTATTAGGAATGAAGAGAGGATAAATCTATGGTAATGGATATCAATGAGATTATGTCAATTATCCCGCACAGACAGCCATTTCTGTTGATTGACAGGGTGGAAGAGATGGAGGAGGGGAAATCGATCGTGGCTACCAAGAATGTCACGTACAATGAGCCGTTTTTTGCAGGGCATTTCCCACAGGAACCGGTGATGCCCGGCGTGCTCCAGGTGGAAGCCATGGCTCAGGCGGGGGCGGTGGCGATTATGTCCATGGAGCAGTTCAAGGGAAAGATCGGGTATTTTGGCGGCATCAAGAACGTGAAGTTCAAGAGGAAGGTGGTGCCTGGGGATGTCCTTAGGATTGAGCTGGAGATTGATAAGCTGAAGAAGAATATTGGCATCGGGCATGGCACTGCCTATGTGGGGGATGAGGTTGCCTGTCAGGTGGAACAGTTTATGTTCATTGTAGAGTAGAGATGATGGTTCGGTAGCGGAGTGATATAGGGAGGCACGTATGTTTGATAAAGTGTTAATAGCGAATCGCGGCGAGATTGCCGTTCGCATTATCCGGGCATGCCGGGAGATGGGCATTAAGACGGTGGCTGTGTTTTCTGAGCCGGACAGGGAAGCCCTGCATACCCAGCTGGCGGATGAGGCAGTGTGCATCGGCTCTGCCAAGGCGGCAGACAGTTATAATAATATGACGAATATCATATGTGCAGCGGTAGAGAAGAAAGCACAGGCAATTCATCCTGGATTTGGCTTTTTGTCAGAGAATAGCACCTTTGCTGCTATGTGCCAGGAATGCAATATCAAATTTATCGGGCCTGCGCCCTCTGTCATAGACACGATGGGCAATAAATCTAATGCCCGCACCATGATGATTCAGGCCAATGTGCCAGTGATACCCGGAAGCGATGGCGTGGTGAAGGACGTGGATCAGGCATACCAGGTGGCAGAGGCCTTGGGATATCCGGTGATGGTGCAGGCATCTGCCGGCGGGGGCGGTAAAGGTATTCGCATTGTGCGGGAGCCGGAGGAACTTGCCAAGGCTTTTGAGTCAGCGAGAAGTGAGACAAAGGCGGCATTTGGCGATGATACCATGTACATGG
>CATKZA010000160.1 GCA_949841235.1 uncultured Clostridiaceae bacterium | reverse complement strand
CATCCTCGGCATACCCCGAAAGGAAAGTGCCTGGCAAAATATATAGCAATGGCACATATGAATACGAGGTCTTGCCAGATGGCAAATCCTTATGCATTACCTCGGTTATACCTAAAAAGAAAAAAGTAATCTTTCCTAAAAAAATTGACAACGTTCCCGTAAAAGAGATTGGCGGACATTGTATCGGCAGATATTCTCTCCCTAAAAGACGATATGTCCGGGAAGTTATCATACCTAACGGAGTAGAGCGTATTAATTATCAAGCTTTTTATTCATGCACGAACTTAAATAGAGTAAAGATCGGAGACAGTGTTTCTAAAATTGATGACCGCGCCTTTTTTAATTGTAAGAGTTTAAAAGACGTGGAGGGTGGAAAGAACATTGATTACGTTGGAACGGAAGCATTTTTACGTTGTCGGAAACTTACAACATTGCCAAAATTTTGGAGCAAAAGCAAGAAAGCAATCGAACATGGATATGCCTGCTTTAGCAATACCGGTATAAGGAGCGTGTCAATCCCCCGATGGGATACGGAGGTGGGTGAAAGATTCTATGCAGAATGCGAAAATCTAAGGAAGGTCGTTTTTACCAAAGAGCAAAAACTAATCAGTGTAGATGCGTTTTATAAGTGCAAGAACCTGAGGGAGGTGAAATTCTCTCCCGGACTGCCAATGATTGGCAATTTCCGCTGGTGCGAAAAACTGGAAGAGGCGAATATCCCGAACACGGTTAAATACATCTGTCGACAAGCCTTTCAGCACTGTAGAAGCCTGAAAAAGGTCAGTCTGCCAAATTCCTTGAAAAGTATTGATGAAATGGCTTTCCAAGATTGCCGCAGCCTAAAGCAGATCAAGATACCAAAAAAGATTAAGAAGATCGAGCAAAAGACCTTCCAAGGTTGCAAGAACCTGAAAAAAGCCGTCATCCCGAAGTCCGTCAAGGAGATTCACAAGACGGCATTTAGCGGTTGCAAGAAGCTGGTCATCCACTGCCAGAAAGGCAGTTATGCACACAGGTATGCAAAGAAATACCACATCAAATACCAGTTGAAGAAGTAGAGCAATACGAAGCGTCCCCGCATTTGCAGCAACGTGGATTTACCTTGTTAGTTTTTCTAGACGGATCATTTCTTTCATGTAGCCCCTGCTAAACAAGCATCAATGGTGCTTGTTTAGCAGGGGCCAAAATGGACGCAGAACACTAGTACAGCTAAAATTAAGTTCTTTTATGCCACACTATTTCACCGTATCATAGGGAACGGATTTTAAATCAATATATTTTCCGGCTATGCGGGTTCCTGTCACCTTCTCCAGATCCAGCACCTTCCGGAACTGCTCATAGACATAATCACTGCTGCTATTTCCCATGCCACCAGTGATATCAAAATCCTTGCGATCATGACACAGGGCAACCCCATCTAAAGAGGCGAGCGTCTGCCCCTTGGGGAGATTTTCCATCACTCGATCCGCATTCTCCTCATTCGTGCGCACATAGCGAATCACCTTCATGTCGCCATTCTGATCCAGAGCCACTTCCTCTTCTCCATCATCCTTAATCACAGCAAAAATATCATTCAAAGAGGCACCCTCTGAGCCTACGGTGAGTTTGCAGGAAAGGGGCGAGATGGTCAGATCTTTTAAAGCCACCTTGTATTTTCCTAACTTCAATGTGCGGTTCAAATGATAGACCCGCTTCTCCGTACCCACCGACAAATCCCAGGAAAGATTCCAGTTTCCGTCTTTTGCAATCATCTTCGGCTTTGTATCCGCTTTCATCTGATCTATCGCAAAGTTCGATAGGGACATCTTCATCTTCCCCTTGCCAAGGGTGTCATCCTCTTTTGAAGTTACGATAAAATCCTCGTAAAGGACGGTGTGGTCATCAACTACTTTCTTGACACCGCCACTATAACTCAACGGAATGCCGGAATCCATTTGAAACTTCGCCCGCGGCATGGCAATGCCATAGTCAGGATGCTTCTCCACCCCCTGATCCACTGCCTTGTATTTGTCTCCATATTTCACCTCGTAGCAGACATATGCGCCATGCTCATCCGCCAAAGTCTGTTTTAGCGTCACGGTAATGTCCTTGTCCGTGACGGATACCCGGTCGCTCTTTGTCCCCGACACCTGGGGCTGCTGAGCGAAACCCTTGTCATTCATTTCCTGCATCATCTCAGGATCCTTTGCCACGCCGAAATCCTCGGCCACGGAGCGATCCCACAGATTCACGGCCGCATAGCCAATCCCGCCAGCCGCCACGATGGCTGCCAGTGCTGCCGCTGCCACCTTCGGCATATATTTCACATACTTTTTATTCTGCATACTGTTTCCTCCTCTGTCATGACACAGGATCCTCTCGTTCAATTCCCTGGACGGAGTATCCTGTATATTCATATTTTCCTTTAACAATTCTTCGATATCATATTTCATAGCCATCCGCCTCCAAATAATCTTTTAATTTTGCTCTCGCCAGATACAGTCTGCTTTTCACCGTTCCCTGGGGAATATGCAGCGTCTCCGCAATCTCCTCCGTCCCCATCTCTGCCCCATAAAACAGGTAGACCACCATTTTTAACTTTTCCGGCAAAGCACGAATATGTGCCGTCAGCCTTCTCTGTATTTCCTTCCGCTCTAATTGAGTCTGCACATTCTCTTCCTCCGAAGAGGGCAATTCAAAAAATTCCGCATCTTCTATCGATAAATGCTTCCACTCTCTCTTCTTCTTCCGCCACTGATTCCTCCACAGATTGACGGCAATTCCCATGAGGAAATTACGATTCCGTCTAATGGATTCTACCTGTTCCCTGTCAAAGACATCTTCCAGCCGCCCCCGCTGTTCCAGTGCCTTCAAAAAAGTGTCCTGGTACAGATCATCCGCATCCATCCGATTCCTAGTCAGACGACAGCAGAAACGATACACATCGTCTCCAACGGTATCTATCAGCAACTGTACTGCGTCCTGCAACCCATCTCCCCCCTCTCTCTCCATGATGATATTTATCGTAGTCCTCAACCCCTTTCACCGTAAATATTTACATTTCCATATGATAATTTCGTACATCAAATACTCGAGTATTTCTACAAGCAAGCTTAACATCTGCGCTGCCGCTTGATGCTGGACTTATGCATTAAAAAAGGCCTTTCATTATAATTCTGTCAGAAAGGCCAAAATGGTTCAGTATTTTTTAATGGTTTCTATTCACAGCAATTTCTGAAAACGGGCGATGTGCTGTACATAGGCTATCACTCAAGCCACCGTCATCTTTGTCATTTGAATGAAAAAGCTATCCAATTCGTATCCGAAAGAAAGGTACAGCTGCATCCCTTCCTCATCCAATCCGCTCAGACTGGTCATAGCCAAATCATAGCCGCGCTCCTGCATGTACTCCAACGCCTTTTTCAGCAGCGCATCCCCAAAACTCTTCCTCCGATATTCCGGCAGTACAAAGAGATTATGCGTAACTCCATTCTCATCCATATCGCAGACATTGATTCCCGCCAGAATATTCCGGCCATCCGTGACATAATAACTGACGAAGGAATCATCATTGCTATGGAAAAGGTATTCCTCCATGCTATCCGGCACCCCCTCCTTTGCCTTGGCGGTAGCGGCTATGTATCTCTCAATCTCCGACCTCTTTTTCTGCAATTCCTCTATCCTGTATGGCGCAGGCAGGTTCGCCTTTCCCGGGTTCTGTATCTGGTAGCGCAGTACCGGCTCCGTCTCTCCAAATGCAAAACCGGCCTCCAGATATTTCTGCATCTCCTCCAGATTCCCCATGCGGCAGGTCGTCACCAGACCGCAGGGATTTCCCCGATGCACTTCCATCTTTCGCTCCAGCAGCATCCACGCATAATCAATGGCAATCTGGTACAATTCGGAATCCTGTATTGCCACGCAAATATATAATTTCAGAAAGCGGGGAGCCCCCGGCCTCTTGTCAAACCAAGTCTTATGGTAAGACAAATCCCCAATAGCGCATATTTCCTGAGCCTCGTCCAAAATAGTAAAAATCATATCGGAATCACAATCTTCCCGGCTTTGAATCTCCATGGAATGCAGAAAATCATTCTCCTGCAAAAATTCAATATCATCTTCCTGATAATCTCTCACTGTAAACTTCATGCCCATTCTCCTTTCTCAATCCGTCTTTTTGCAACCCTGGCAGCCCTCGCAGCCCTGCTGTACTGAATCTTCCGTTCCTGCCACATGGTCAAACATGGAAGAAAGGGAGCAGATTGCCTGGGAGGAAATCCCCTCTCCCTGCCCGGTAAAGCCAAGCCCCTCCTCCGTAGTGGCCTTCACGTTCACCCGTTCTCTCTCCAATCCCAGAGCCTCAGCGATATTCTCCTCCATCCTGGGGATATAATCCCGCATTTTAGGTCGCTGGGCAATAATCGTGGCATCAATATTCTCTATCATAAAGCAGGCATCTTCCACCATTTCGCCCACCTTCCGCAATAATTCTATGCTGGATGCCCCTTTATAGGCATCGTCCGTATCCGGAAAATGCTTCCCGATGTCACCTAGCGCCGCCGCTCCCAGCAGCGCATCCATAATCGCATGCAGAAGCACATCCGCATCAGAATGCCCCAGCAATCCCCGCTCATAGGGAATGGCTACGCCGCCCAAAATCAAGTCTCTCCCCTCTACCAGCCTGTGTACGTCATATCCCATGCCAACTCGCATCATCCACCTCATTCCTTTTCTCGGCCAGCTACGCCGGCATACCTGCTCATACCTGTTATCGTGCCAAATGTCAGCGCATCCTGCCCGGAGGGCTTTTTGACTTTATAGAAAACGAGAATTTTCCTATAAAATCAAAAAGTCCTGAAACAAATATTCATTCATCTCAAGACTTTGTAAATAGCGGGAAAGGGATTTGAACCCTTGACGCCACGGGTATGAACCGTGTGCTCTAGCCAACTGAGCTATCCCGCCTCAATATATGCCACATAAAGGAAAATAATGGGACCTATAGGGCTCGAACCTATGACCCTCTGCTTG
>CATKZA010000159.1 GCA_949841235.1 uncultured Clostridiaceae bacterium | reverse complement strand
TCACATCCTGCCAATCCTCCTCTCCCTCAAATACCTTCTGGGAGCAAAACAATTTGCACCGAAAGCCTTTGGAAGTCTTGGCAACGGTGATAATCCTAGGACCCATTCCCACAGAAAACTCCGGAACGCCTACCCCATTCTTCTTCGCCAGCAGAAAGTGACCAAACTCATGAGCCACCACAATCACAGTAAATATCAGCAACGCAACAATAATATTCATAAACTACCTCAATTCCATATCTTGATATTGGGCATCAATAGATATTCGTCGTTCTACCATCCTATCATATTGATGCCATTTTTATTCTCAATGATAATCCAACTGCCCATTCCCATAGTTATATTTTTATTCCGAAAAATCATGCTAATTCAAGATAACTAAAGTTCTTATATTGTTCACAGCATAAACATTCTCGGAATGGGAATGAGATTATTTCTGAACGTTTTCTTAGAAATTCTTATAACTTTTGTCAACATATTCCCGGGTATCCCGCTCCACCGCAAGGATATCCTCCAAGGAGGGATGCCTCACCAGATCATGGTGTTCCATGGCATTCTCCAGGATTTCCGCCATGACCAGGTATCCGATCTTCCTCTCCAGAAAAAGTTCCACCGCCTTCTCATTAGCGGCATTGAACACCGTGGGCATGCTCCCCCCGATCCTTCCCGCCTCGTAGGCCAGGGACAATCCCCGGAAAGTATCCGGATCCGGCATCTCAAAGGTAATCGCCGACAACTTGGTGAAATCCAAAGGTTCTCCCATGCGCTGCCGCCGCTCGGGATAGCACAGGGCATACTGGATGGGCAGCCGCATATCCGGCGTACCCAGTTGAGCCATCACCGCCCCGTCCCGGTATTCCACCATGGAGTGAATGATGCTCTGGGGCTGCAGCACCACCTGAATCTTGTCTAGTTCCACATCGAAGAGCCATCTGGCCTCCATCACCTCCAGCCCCTTATTCACCATGGTGGAGGAGTCAATGGTAATCTTCTTTCCCATAGTCCAATTAGGATGATTCAGGGCATCTTCCACCGTCACATCCCCCAGCTGCTCTCTGGTCTTTCCACGGAAGGGTCCCCCGGAAGCCGTGAGGAGAATCTTTTCCACCTCGCTGCTATGTTCTCCATTCAGGCACATAAATATCGCAGCATGCTCGCTGTCCACCGGCAGGAAGTTCACGCCCTTCTCCCTCACCAGAGGCATGATGATATGTCCCGCAGTGACCAGCGTCTCCTTATTGGCAAAGGCGATATCCTTCCCCGCCTTGATCGCCTCAATCACCGGGAGAATCCCAATCATCCCCACCACGGAAGCCACTGCCACGTCCCCCTCATCCATGGTAGCGCAGGCAATCATGCCCTCCATGCCGCTGACCACCTCCACGGAAGGCAGGTCGGACAGACGCTTTCTAAGCTCCATGGCCTTCTCCTCCAGATAGACGCAAACCAGTTTCGGCAGGAATTCCCTCGCCTGCCTCTCCAGAAGATCAATGTTTTTCCTGGCAGCCAGGGACACCACCCGCATCTCCGGATTGGCCCGCACCACCTCCAGCGTCTGGGTTCCAATGGAGCCGGTAGCCCCCAGCAACATAATATTTTTCCTCATTCTCCACTCCATTCTCTGCTGGCAAAACTGCCAGCCCTGCCCAATCGTAAGAAGACTACTTTCACACTTGCAGTCATACGCCACGAGCGGCACAAACAATCCGTGAGAAGAACGCTGTCTTTGCGTTCTTCATAGGAATGACTTAGATTCACTTAGCGGTGTCTTTTACCGCCTTAGTGAATCTTCATTCCTTTTATATCCCAAAGAAAATCACAAAATAATACACAATGGGCGCAATAAAGATGATGCTGTCAAATCGATCCAGTATCCCGCCATGGCCGGGAATCAATTTCCCGTAATCCTTGATATCATGGTTTCTCTTGATGGCAGATGCGGCCAAATCCCCAATCTGGGAAATCACTGACGATACGCCGCCGATTACGGCAAACTGCCACCAGTAATCTGTATCCTTGAAAAATGCAAGGGCGAAAAGAAACCCAATCAACGCCGCGCCAATCACGCCGCCCACACATCCCTCAATGGTTTTATTCGGACTGAGCTCCGAGGGCATCTTATGCTTTCCCAGAAGCTTTCCTGCGCAGTAGGCGCAAGTATCGGACCCCCATGCGCCGATAAAGATCAGCCACACATAGAGGATGCCATTCTCCACATAGCGGAGGCGGAACACAAAGGAAAGCATCACTGTCACATAACTCAGCCCAAAGACCAGCATGGTGATCTGGTTAGCATGGTATTTGGGATAGGCTATGACATACATTGCCATAAAGACGATCAGCGTGAATACAAGCCACAGAATAATATACTCGTGGTACTTGGCAAATCGGATAGCATTTTCCGTGGTATCCGTGAGCAGGCTGGCCCTGTTCAGCAAGAGGATATCCAGCACGATGCTGGACAGATAGCCTGCCACTGCGGGCAGGGATTTCTCCATCTTTACCGTGCGGTACAGTTCAAACAATCCAATCACGGAAATCACCATAATGAGACCGAAAAGCACATACCCACCATAAACTAAAGAAGCAATGGCAATCGCCATCAGAACAATTCCACTCAATAATCTCGTACGAAACATCTCTATTCTCCATCCTTGCCCTCATGCCGCGACCAGCGGAAGCGGCTAATGGGTCAATGTTTGGGTTGCTTGCAACACAAACTTGCGTATGAAAATCTTTGATTTTCATACTTCCGAACATGCCTGCATCGCAGGCACAAACAATACATGATTACCTACGTGTGACCGCCTGCTTCGCAGGCGCACATTCGCAATTCGCTTCGCTTCTTGCTCATGATGTTCATCGCTCAAATGTCAGCTGGCAAGCACGCTTGCCGCTGCCGCTCTCGCGATTTTAGTCACACTTTAAACACCGCCAAACCGGCGATCCCTTCCCTGATAGAAGGCCACCGCCCGCTCCAATTCCCCCGCGTCAAAATCCGGCCACAGCACATCCGTGAAATAGAACTCCGTGTAGGCCATCTGCCAAAGCAGGTAATTCGACAGCCGTTTTTCCCCGCTGGTGCGAATCATCAAATCCGGATCCGGAATGCCCCGGGTGTCCAGATATCCGCTAATCACATCCTCGGTAATCTCCTCCGGGGACAGGCGTCCCTCTCCCACATCCCTGGCCAGATGCTGCATCCCCCGGCGCATCTCGTCCCGGCTGCCATAGTTCAAGGCCACCTGAAAATGCAATCCCGTATTCTGCGCCGAAAACTCCTCCAGTTCCCGAATGCGATCTTGCAAATCCGGCTCCAGCCGGCTGATATCCCCGATCACCCGCACCTGCATGTTGTTTTTCTTACTGGTCTTTAAGCAGTCCGACAGATACTGGTGCAGCAGCTTCATCAGCGCATCCACTTCCCCCTTCGGCCTGGACCAGTTCTCTGTGGAGAAGGCATACATGGTCACATACTCGATGCCCATCTCCCAGGCCGCCTTGCAGATTTTCTCCACATTCTTGCTCCCCGCCGCATGCCCGGCATTTCTAGGCAGAAAACGCTTCTTCGCCCACCTTCCGTTTCCATCCAGAATGATGGCAACATGCCGCGGAATCCCTCTATTTTCATCAGCCATTTGATTCTCCTCATTTCCTCACCTTAGTACCTACCCAGCGTGTTCCCTTGCAAGATATTTGCCACAGCATAAATGTAGTTGCAAATTCTTGGTTGGTGTTGCGTTACGTTATGAGCATTTCCTATATGGGAACAAAAGGGACAGACCAAAAGATCCATCCCTCTGCCACCCAGTCTGCTACACTGTCATAATTTCCTTTGACTTGTCATCCACCATCTGTTCAACCTTTGAGATGAACTCGTCCGTCAGCTTCTGCACGTCCGCCTCGCCAGACTTCAATTCGTCCTCAGAAATCTCACCCGTCTTCTGCTCCTTTTTCATGGCATCATTGGCATCCCTGCGGATATTCCTGACAGCCACCTTGGCATTCTCTCCCTTTTTCTTAATGTCCTTTACCAGTTCCTTTCGCCGATCCTCCGTCAGTTCCGGGAATGTCAAGCGAATCGCCTTCCCGTCATTGTTCGGCGTCAGCCCCAAATCAGATACCAGGATGGCCTTCTCAATTTCTTTGATCATGCTGGCCTCCCAAGGCTGAATCACCAGGGTGCGAGCCTCAGATACAGAAATATTTGCCACGGACTGCAAATTTGTGGGCTGTCCGTAGTAATCCACCGTAATCTTATCCAGCACATGGGGGTTGGCCCTCCCCGCCCGAATGGTAGCGTATTCATTCGCCAAGCTATCCAGCGATTTGTTCATTTTCTCCTGATATGCATCTAATTCCATTTTATTTCCCATACCTTTCTATCATTTTGAAATCATTCCCCTGCGGTCACCAAAGTTCCCCGGGTAATTCCCTTTGCCGTATTTACAATGCTATCCCCCTCGTTCAGTCCAAATATCATCATCGGCATATGATTTTCCGCACACAGCACCGCAGATGCCAAATCAATCACGCCCAATCTCCGGTCAATCACATCATCAATGCCAATCTCATCATACTTCTTCGCCTGAGGATTGATTGCCGGATCCGAATCGTACACGCCGTCAATAGACTTTCCGGACAGAATCACATCCGCCTCAATCTCAATGGCCCGAAGCACTGCCCCCGTATCCGTAGAGAAATAGGGATGCCCCGTGCCGCCGGCAAAAAATACCACCTTTCCCTGGGACAGTGCTTCCAGCGCGGCATCCTTTGAAAACAACTTCGTCATAGCACCACAGACAAAGGGCGTCAGCACTTCCGTGCCAATTCCCACGCTGCGAAAAATCTCAGACACGTAAATGCAGTTCATCACCGTGGCAAGCATTCCGATCTGGTCTGCCTTGGTGCGGTCAATATTCTCACTGCTGCGCCCCCGCCAGAAGTTGCCGCCTCCCGTCACGACCCCCACTTCTATGCCATCATCCACTAATTGCTTTACCTGCCTGGCCACTTCCAG
>CATKZA010000158.1 GCA_949841235.1 uncultured Clostridiaceae bacterium | reverse complement strand
CATGTCCGGCAGTGCCGCCGCCTGTCAGTACGATCTTCTTCATATAATGTAAACTCCTTTCCTATCAGTAGGATTTCATATGTTATATCATAATGCTTTGCATTATGATCTTGTTCGCATTATGATCTTGTTGCGCCCTCACAAGCAAGCTTGCTCGGTCCGCTTATTATTATATCATGATGCTGGGGGGCAAAAGGTATTTTGATCCTATCATATCATGTTTGAGTAGAAACCTGCAATAGGTTTTTGAGGATTGGGTTGTCAGGTGCCAATGGCACCTGACTTTGAGATGTGCGCCATAGTCAATTATACTTGCGTTATCCTTTCATTATGTTATAATAATCAAAGTAAACTGGCATGTCTGCTTGCAGACGGCACCACGCAAGCAAGTTTGACGGCTATTCTGCCGTTTGGTACTGGATTTATGCAGTAAATGAAAGAACGGCTGCTTAATTGCGGCAACGAATGAAGCGATAGGAGTGGCAAATGATCAAGGTATTTATTGATGGGAGCGAGGGAACTACCGGTCTGCGGATAGACGAGCGGTTTCAGGCGCGGAATGATGTGGAAATACTGAAAATAGATTCGGACAAGCGAAAAGATCCGGAAGAGCGGAGGAAGTTCATCAATGCATCGGATGTGACATTCCTGTGCCTGCCTGACGAGGCGGCCAGGGAGTCTGTCTCCCTGGTGGAGAATGAAAACGTATGCATTATCGATACCTCTACTGCCCATAGGACGGAGGAGGGCTGGGCTTATGGCTTTCCCGAACTGTCTCCGGAACATCGGCAGAGGATTCGGGATGGAAAGTGGATCGCAGTGCCGGGCTGCTATGCCTCTGGCTTTATCTCCTTGGTATATCCTTTGATAGCGGGGGGGATTCTGCCGAAGGATTATCCGGTGAGCAGTTTTGCCCTTTCCGGGTATAGCGGGGCGGGCAAGAAAGCCATTGCCGCATATGAGGGGGACGACAGGCCGGGAGAATATTCCTCCGGGCGGGAATATGCCCTGACGCAGCAGCATAAGCATCTGAAAGAGATGCAGAAAGTGACGGGATTGGCGAGGATGCCATTATTTTCCCCTATTATTGACGATTATTACAGTGGTATGGTGGTTTCTGTGCCGTTGTATGCGGAACTGCTGGATAAGACGTACACGCCCGATACCCTGCGGGAGTTTTTCCGGGAATATTATTCGGGGGAGTCGTTCATGCGGGTGAGCGGGGCCGAGGATCAGGTGGCGGCTAGCGGATTTATTGCTGGCAATGGATTATCCGGCTGGGATGGCATGAAGATTTATGTGACAGGAAACGAAGACAGGATGGTGCTTTCTGCTCAGTTTGACAATCTGGGCAAAGGAGCTTCCGGTGCGGCCATTCAGTGCATGAACATCGTGTTGGGAAGCGACGAGCGGAAGGGGCTGAATCTATAGGAAAGAGAGGGCTGCCATGAAGCATATATGGAAGAGAGCGCTTGCAGGCATTGTAGCGCTGGCGTTGCTGCTTGCGGGAGAAGCGGGGTGGAGTACATCTGCCCAGGCTGCATCTGCGGGCTTGGAGGTGTCCCGCAAGGGGGATGCTTGGACGAATCAGTGGGTAGGAATTGGGGATGATGATCAACAGGAGCCTGCCTTTGGCTATATTTACAACCTGACCTATCAGTCATATACCAGCACGTCTCTCACCCTGACATGGATGAGCAGTGGGAATAATACGGGATTCCATGTATATCGGAAATGCAAGTATGACAAGGAGTACCAGTTGCTGGGCACGGTGGCAAATCGCCAGTACGGCCAGATTACCTTTAAGGATAGCACCTTTGTCAGGGGAATTGAATTTACTTATCGGGTGGTTTCTTACCAGAGGGATGAGGTTACGGGGGAGGAGACGGAACTTCCCTCCTATGCCAGCAATACCTACTTATATAGGATATCCCAGGTGAAATTCGCCTCAGCTAAGAGGAGCGGGAAGACCAAGGCGGTTTTGAAATGGAAGAAGGCTGCCGGGGTGAAGGGATATGAGGTTTATCGGAAGAATAGCGGCGGCAAGTATAAGAGGGTCAGGCGCATTGGCGGCAAGGAGACGGTAAAGTGGACGGCGGGAAAACTCTCCGGCAAGAAGTCTACTTATTTTAAAGTGCGGGCTTATGTGAAATATCAGGGGAAATATGTCTATGGGGAGTTCAGCGATACCCAGACCTTGGTGAGCCTGACAAACTATAAGATCGTGCGGAAATTTGCTTCTCTGCAAAAGAAGTTTCCCAGTGGAAAGTATTGGAACCACAAAGGAAAGGCAAAGTGGAATAGCAATACGATAACCAGCAAGCCCTGCGTCCACTATGATGTGGTGGAACGCAGCTGCAACTATTATCGCTGTCCCAATAATGTGATTGGTTACCAGTGCTATGGGTTTGCCTGGAAAATGAGCGACTTGATCTATGGGAGGAAGGCCAAGATTAAGAATTTCCGTTCCTACGGAAAGTGCCGCATGGGGGATGTGATTCGCTATCGGGGACACTCGGTGATTATTACGGAAAAATATTCGTCCTACGTGGTAGTAGGGGAATGCAATGCGGGGAACACTTGTATCATAAATTGGGGAAGAAAGGTATATAAGTCGGAACTTTCCGGGGCATTATATAGCCGAAGATATTGATGCAGGGAACGCCAGTATAGAAATGAGGATGGATATGCAGGAAACGGCAAGGGAAGCGAATATTTATAAGACGGCGGCAGGGCTTCAGGAGGCGGCGGAGTGCGTGCTGCGCTTTGAGCGGAAGGCGGCTGCCTACCGTGATGCGGGCAAGAAGTTCCAATCCATTTCCGGGTATATGGATGCGGGTCAGCGGGCCGAAGAGTGTCGCCAGAAGGCTGAGGCGGTGGAGCGGCAGGGCATGGAGGAAACTTTTGCCTTGGGGAAGAAGAAAGAGCAGGCAGCGAGGACGAAGAGCGATTATATCGATGCCATTGCAGAGTATAAGAGGGTGTGGAACAAAGAGCAGTTTGCCCGGGAGGGCAAGGAGCGCATTGATGCCTGCAAGGAGGCAATCATGCGGCTGGAGACCAAGTCTCTGTGGAAGAAGAGAAGCACTACGCTGGGGGTGCTGGGGCTTCTGATTCTGATTTTTCTAAATACGGATGCCTATCCTTTCGCCAAGGGGATGATTTATCAGGCTACGGGGGATTATAAGCTGTCTATTGCCAATTTCAAGGAGGGGATGGGAGTTCCCTGGGCCGAGGGCAAGATGAAGAAGAGTTATCTCTATCTGGGGCAGAAATATTTGGAAGAGGGAAAGCAGAAGGAGGCGCTTCGGGCATTCCGAAAGGCGGGAAATACTTTGGAGGCACCGGAGGAGGCGGCAAAGCTGGAGCAGAAAGTATTGGCAGAGGCAGAGCCGGGAGACGTGGTGCGGTTTGGCAAGGGGCACTGGCAGGTGCTGGACAGGAAAAAGGATTGGATGCTCATGGTGTACCAGGATAAGGGAACCAGGATGGTGTACAGCCAGGAGGAGGAAGACCGCTGGGAGGATACGAAGGTCTATCGCTGGCTGAATGGTACCTTTGTTTTTGATAAATTGACGGAGGCGGAGCGGAAGATTACTTCTGCTACTGCCGGTAATGGCAGACAGGGGGAGTATGCTACCCTTCTGACGATGGAAGAAAAAGAAGCATATAATAATTTGATGGGATATTTTTATTCTGATGAATCGGGTTATGGGCAGGAAGAGGAATCCAGCGAAAGTCCGGTGATGTATCGTCATAACTGGTGGCTGAAAGATCTAGGCCTTTCCGCCATGGAAGCCAGTTATGTGGACCTGGAGGGGACGGTGCGGCAGACTTATGTGAACAGCATGACCAATGCCGTCCGGCCGGCCATCTGGGTGAAGGTGAAAGGGGAATAGAAATGTGGAAAATTGGGCGTGGGAATGCATGTGAATAAATCGTTACTATTCACAGTCGTTCATCCCATCATGCGATAGACCCGCTGCCTAGCGGCATCGGTTGCCGCTGATGCGGCTCCGTCTATCTTATGTTGGGATGAACAGCCTTCACAGCAAATTTCTAGAAAAGAACCAGAATCTTATGTGCAAGCACATGATTCTGGTCTGTTTCTAGAAATCGGCTGTGAATAGTAACAATAAATCAGAAAGCAAGAGAAAGGAAACAGAGCAAAATGTGTGGAATTGTAGGTTATAACGGGAAAGAATCAGTAACAGATCAACTTCTGGAGTCTTTGGAACTATTGGAGTATCGGGGATATGACAGTGCAGGGCTTGCCACATTGAACGAGACGACCGGGAAGGTAAAATTGCGGAAATGCGCAGGCAGGGTGGCAGACCTGAGAAAGATTTGCCAGAATGACAAGAAGATTTCTACCTGTGGAATCGGGCATACTAGATGGGCAACCCATGGCGGGGTGAACGACGTGAATGCCCATCCCCACCGCAGCGGAGACGTGTTGCTGGTACACAATGGCATCGTGGAGAATTATGAGGAGTTGATTGACCATTTCATGCTTCACAAGGAACTGAAATCTCAGACGGATACGGAAGTCGTGGCAGCAGTGTTGAATAAGTTTTACCAGGGAGACCCCCATGAGGCCATCTGCAAGACTGTGAAGTATTTGAAAGGCACTTTTGCCTTGGTGGTGATGTTTGTGGATCAGCCGGAGGTAATCTATGCCATCCGCAACGTGAGTCCCATCGTGGCCGCCTGCAATGAAAATGGAACCATGCTTGCATCTGATGTGGCTGCCTTGGGCGGTACGGCGGACAAATACATGGTCATTCCGGAATATGTGATTACGGAACTCCACAAGAATGAGATTAAGCTCTTTGACTTGAAGGGAAAGCCGGTGGAGCCTCATTTTATGGATATTGACTGGGATACTACCAGAGATGGCAAGGGAAAGTATCCTTTCTATATGGAAAAGGAAATCATGGAGCAGCCGGATGTGATTAAGGCTACCTTGGAGGAGCGCATTGTGGACGGGAAGATTGACCTGTCCGGGGATGGCGTGCCGGA
>CATKZA010000157.1 GCA_949841235.1 uncultured Clostridiaceae bacterium | reverse complement strand
GCGCAAAGGCATTTATAAGCTGAATAAGAAAACCATCGAAGCGGCTGCAAAGAAGCATGGAAGGAAATCTTCCAGCAATGGGTACTGGATTTATCCCGGCACCAAATTGAAACTGCCGGGAGGGGAGAAATCATGGGGAAAGATATTGTCGATGTAGCCATAGGCGAGATTGGAACGAGGGAGCAGGGGCGCAATTCGACCAAATATGGGAAGTGGTATGGAATGAATGGTGCGGCGTGGTGCCATATGTTCGTTTCATGGTGCGCAAATCAGGCTGGCGTGAGTACCTCCATTGTTCCAAAGACTGCATCCACGTCAGCGGGAATGGCATGGTTTAAGAAAAAGGGGCTTTTCCGCTACAAGGGAAAATACACGCCGAAGCGTGGGGATATCGTGTATTTCAAGACTGGGAGAAGCCATGTGGGAATCGGGGAGAAGGTCAGTGGCAGTACGCTACATACAATAGAAGGGAATACCTCCAATAAGGTGGCAAGGAGAACATACCCCCTATCCAATGCGACTATCACTGGTTATGGAACGCCGAAATATAAGTACCTCAATGATTCGAGCAGTTCAGGGTCTGGTTCGGGCAGCAGTTCAAAAAAGAAGTCCAGCAAAAAGGAATTGGCGTACTTGAAGAAGGTGCTGAAAAGGAAGGAGAAACAGAGCAAGAAAAGCACGAAAATTAAAGCCGATGTGAAAGAGACTGGGAAACTGCCAAATGGAATTGTGACAGTAACCGTGAAAAATGGGAAGAAAAGACACACGGTTCCAGTGCAGGAGGGGATGAAAATTGCATGGGAACGAAGCGGAACGCCTGGAAAACTTACCTTTGAAGCAAAATATGATAAAAAGTATAAGATTACTGAAGGAAACGAGGTGCTGGTAACGGTGGATGGGAGGAACTTTTTCTTTGGCTATGTTTTTGCAAGGCAGATTAAGAAAGATGGATTTGTCTCATATACCGCTTATGACCAGCTGCGGTATTTAAAAAATAAGGAAACGTTGGTGTACAAAAGCAAAACTGCCAGCCAAGTGGTTAAGATGATTGCAGAAAGATTCAAATTAAACTGCGGGAAATTGGCAGATACAGGTTACAAAAGGTCAGCAGTAGAGGATAATGCTACACTGTTTGATATAATCCAAAATGCACTGGATGATACCCTGATGGTTAAGGGGAAGGTATATGTCCTGTATGACAAATGCGGCAAATTGCGCTTGGCAGATGTCTCTGGCATGAAGGTAAATTCCTGTCTGGTGGACAAGGAAACCGGGGAGGAGTTTACATATAAGGTCAGCATTGATTCCGATGTGTATAATCAGATAAAACTGATATACGAAAATAAAAAGAAAGGGTCGTATGACCTTTATGTCACAAGGCATTCAAAGAACATAAACAAATGGGGAGTTTTGCAATATGTTGATAAAATTGACAATCCTGATATTGGGAAATTGAAGTCGAAGGCATTGCTGAAGCTTTACAATAAAAAACAGCGGAATTTGGCTGTGTCAGGCGTGATTGGGAATAAGAGCGTCCGTGCCGGTTCTCTTGTCCCTGTCATGTTGGATTTATATGATATCAAGGTTGCAAACTATATGATGGTGGAGAAAGTAACCCATATTTTCAATAACAGGCAGCATTCTATGGATTTAGTCCTTTCGGGAGGTGATTTTAGTGGCTAGTGCAAATTTAGTCCAGTTGATTAAGCGAATAGCGGTTGAAGCGGTAAATGCCGGAAACCCTTGCGATTACCAGATAGGAACCGTAATAAAAACAAATCCATTAGAAGTTAAGGTGTCTAATTCCATCATTCTGGAGGAAGCATTTCTTCATCTTGCAAGAAATGTGACAGATTATGAAGTAGAGATGGAATTGGATGGGGCGGCAAGGAAGTGTCAAATAAAGAACGGACTTCGCAAAGGGGATAGGATTCTGATGATACGGAAAGCCGGCGGTCAGGAGTTTGCCGTGATAGACAGGGTGGTGAGTTGATGCTTCCGAATGATGATAATTATGATGAAGAAATGGAAGAGGAATTAGAAGCGGATTTTGACGTGGAGGCAGAGCCATCAAAGACATATGCAATGGTAATGACAGAAGATGTGCGCAAGGATAACATATTTCTTGGAACTGTCGATGAGGAGGCGGCATTGAGACAGGCGATTATGAAAATAATCAGCACGGAACGGTATGCGCATGAGATTTATTCTTGGGATTATGGAATAGAACTGTTTGATCTGATAGGGAAGCCCGCCAATTATGCAATGAGTGAGGTGAAATTGCGGATTCAAGACGCTTTGACTGCTGATGACAGAATTGAGTCCGTGGAAGACTTCAATGTGGTACGAATAGGGCGAAACACATTGTCCGTTACATTTACCGTGATTACGGCGGAGGAAGAAATAATAGAAGGAATAGAGACGGAGGTGGAAATATAATGTTTGAGGAACTTGACTATGACACTCTCATTGATCGGATGCTGTCCAATGTCAGTGATGATTTGGATAAAAGGGAAGGTTCTGTCATTTATGATGCGCTGGCACCTGCTGCAATGGAACTGGCAAATTTTTACATAGCCCTGGATATGGTCATGGATGAAGTGTTCGCCGATTCAAGTTCGTATTATTATTTGATTAAGAGGGCAGCAGAGAGGGGGATTTTTCCGAAAGAAGAAACATATGCAAAATGCAAGATGGAGGTTCGTCCGGCCAGTACGCCGATTTCCGTTGGAGACCGTTTTTGCCTGAATGCTTTGAATTATGCGGTAACGTCAGAGATAGACAGGGAAATGGGAGCATACCAGCTGACATGTGAAACGGCTGGCATTGCTGGAAATCAGCAGTTAGGGGAGTTGCTTGCAATAGAAACTGAAAGTGATATCAATGACATGCAGTCGGCGGCTATTACAGAGATCTTGATACCGGGTGAAGAGGAGGAGGATGTTGAGGCATTTCGTGAACGCTATTTTTCGTCTTTCGACAATGAGGGCTTTGGGGGAAATAAGCAAGATTATAAGGAAAAGGTGAATGATATAGATGGCGTTGGCGATTGCAAGATAATCAGGGCATGGAAGTTTGGCTATGATCCGGCATCCATGATTCCTAATGACAAGGTTCGCCAATGGTATGAGCAGCAATCAGAGGTAACGCTAGATGCAGATGTATACGATTGGCTAAGCAGGGTTTATATGGCGGCGGATAATAGATTGCTGACTGTTGGAGGTACAGTGAAATGCTATATTATTACGTCAGAATTTAAATCCCCATCCCAGACATTGGTACAGAATGTTCAAAACGTTTTAGACCCGGATCAGAGGACTGGAGAGGGGGACGGACTTGCCCCCATTGGCCATGTCGTGAAGGTTCAGGGAGTGCATGAAGTGCCAATTCGATTTGACATGTCAATTACATACAAAGAGGGTTATCATTTCGCCTTAATGGAAAAATCCATTGAAGAAACGATTGACGAGTATTTGATGGAATTGGCAGAGGCATGGAGTGCCACCGATTATTTGGTTGTCAGGACAAGTCAGGTGGAGGCAAGGCTTTTGCTTCTGGAGGGAATTGTGGACATATCGGATGTTAGAATTAATGGAATTTCTAATAATATAACGCTTGAGGAAGATGAAATCCCAGTAAGAGGTGATGTGAATGGATGAAAGAATGGATAGGACGAGGCTGATTGATTATCTTCCTCCGGTTATGCAGAAATTTGCAGAGATGCGGCAGATTATGGAGGTGGAAAATGCGGAAACGGATCGAATGGATTCTGATATGCAGAGAGTGCTTAAAAATGGGTTCATTGCGGATTGTGATGAATGGGGCATACAGAAGTATGAGCATATCTTGAAAATTGTCCCAGATGCAAGTGATACGCTGGAATTGAGAAGGGCAAGGGTATTGATTCGCTGGAATCATTCCGTACCGTACACATATCGGACGCTGGTAAAAAAGTTAAATGCCATTTGCGGCGTAAACAACTATTCCATTTCCGGGGATTTGGAGAATTATTCATTGAATATTACCACCAAGATGGATATTCCGGGGCAGACGAAAGAAGTAGTAGAGACGCTGGGGAAGATATTGCCGGAGAATATTGCATATAGCCTGAATAACAGGCTGATGCGTGAGATTCATGGAAGGGCGGTGCTGGCGGGCGCAGTGGTGCGCAAATCAGTGGTTTCAATTTCTTCTGAACTGACAGGAGATGCGCTTGAATAATTAGAATGTGAGGAGGCATGGGAAGATGGAAAACTTTGTCATTACGAAAGATGGCATGGAACTGCAAGCAAAGTTAGTTGCCGAAATGACAACTGCCGCATTTACTAAAATGGCGGTTTCGGATCATCGGTATGCCAGGGATGATTTGAACTCTTTGACGGAACTGGCTGGGATAAGGCAAACGGTGCTGGTCTCTTCGATTGAGAGGAAGGATTCGGCACAGGTCGAGGTGATAGCCGCTATTGGAAATGCCGGTCTGGATCAGGGGTATGACATCCAGACATTGGGGTTGTATGCGGAGGATGGACAGGGGAATGAGGTCTTATATGCTGTGAGCGTTTCGGGAGAACGGACGGATTACATGCCGCCCTTTGCTGATGCGGGCTTGTCTGAGATCACCTACAGAATGAATATCATAGTGGGCAGTTCGGAACAAGTGACGATTCATGTAAAGCCGGGGGCGGTTCCTACGGTGGAACAGGTGGAGGATATCAGGGAGGATGTTGGGGAGATAGCCGAAGAACTGGTTTGCAATCTGATATACCTAGCAGATTTTTCAAGTGCCGGGTCATATGGCGGGGCATCCTGCACCAATGGCAATTACAACTGCAATGTCCCCGATGCAAGCGTAACCGTGTGGAGCGGGGAAATCTCCCTGCCGGAAGGGGGCTACGCATACCCGGCAGCATCGGATACTTCCGCAAAACCCAATGTAGCAGGCTTTCTTTCCCTTGTCTACGAATTCAGCTTACTTGTAATTTGTTTGATAAACGGCCTGTTTTTATCATGCAGTTGGGTAAAATAC
>CATKZA010000156.1 GCA_949841235.1 uncultured Clostridiaceae bacterium | reverse complement strand
CCCCTTGGAAGAACGCAAACTCCGCTTTCGTCGCTACGAACACTTAGAGCAGTTTCCTATACTGCACTACAGGTGCGAAGTCTTTCCAGGCTCGCAAACACCTCGCCAGGAAAGGCTACGATCGCAAAGGTGCTAAAGCACCTTGGAAGAACGCAAAATCAGCGTTCTTCGCATCACAGATTTTGAGCAGTTTTCTATACGGTAAACATAAGGAGGTAGCGATATGAACTTAGTATTGTTGGCAGTAGAGTTGGTGGCGGGCTTTATCCTGCTGATGAAAGGGGCGGATTTCTTCGTGGAGGGAAGTTCCAGCGTAGCAAAAATGCTGCGGATTCCCTCGCTGATTATCGGCATGACCATCGTGGCCATGGGAACCAGCCTGCCGGAATGCGCCGTCAGCGTGACGGCATCCCTGGCGCAGCAGAATGAATTGGCCGTTGCCAACGTGGTTGGCTCCAATATCTTTAACCTGATGGTGGTGTGCGGCGTGTGCTGCCTGTTCTGTCCCCTGGCGGTGAAAAAATCCACCCTGCTAAAGGAATTTCCCTTTTCCGTAGTCATCGCACTGCTCCTGATGGGATTTGGAATCACCTCCATGATCGTAGGGCATTTGGAAGGCATCATCCTTCTGATCGTCTTCGGAGGGTTTATCCTGTGGATGATCTTATCCGCATTGAAGGCCAGAAAGCAGGGAGAAGAAGTGGAGGAAGAGGAGTATGAAAAACTGCCTGTGTGGAAATGCCTGCTCTTTATCATCGGGGGAATGGCGGCCATCAAGTTCGGCGGGGACTTCGTGGTGGATTCCGCATCAGAGATTGCGGAGAGGTTCGGCATGAGCGCCAATCTGGTGGGACTTACCATCGTGGCCTTCGGTACCAGCCTGCCGGAACTAGTGACCTCCATCGTGGCCGCCAAGAAAAAGGAGGTGGATATGGCATTGGGAAATGTCATCGGCTCCAACATCTTTAACATTTTATTTGTACTGGGAATTGCCGCAACCATCTCCCCGGTGGCATTTACCATGGAAAACATTATAGATATCGTCATTCTGGCCTTAATGAGCGTTCTGGTGTGGATATTCGCCTGGTCGAAGAATAAGTTGGTGCTGTGGGAGGGTGTGGTGATGCTTCTGTGCTACGGGGGATATTTCGGGTATATCTGCATACGGTAAGGGCGTGGATGAACGATACTCGTCAGTGGGTGGGGACTGCTTCGCAGTAGGCTTCCTACATTGATAAGAAAGGACTTGAATCATTTCCCAGAAAATACTATAGTATTATACAACAGATTGTTATTTGTTACTTTTTTGCAGAATAAGCAAATACAGTTTACAGAAGTTTGAAAAGCGGCTATGCCCGGTCTCGGAAGCATTCCCGAAGAGCCAGGCATCCCCGCAGAAATGAGGAAACTATGCGCAGACCATTATCTCCTGCAAAGCAGGGACTGAATATCATCATCGTAGGATGCGGCAAGGTGGGCATCACCCTGATCGAACAGCTTACCAAGGAGGGGCATGACATCACATTGATTGACACCGATGCCCAGAAAATTCAGGAAATATCTAACATATACGATATCATGGGCATGGCTGGCAACGGGGCCAGCTATAGCGTTCAGATGGATGCGGGCATTGAAAATGCCGACCTGATCATCGCAGTGACGGAATCGGACGAACTGAACCTGCTGTGCTGTACCGTTGCCAAGCAGGTGGGCAACTGTGCCGCCATCGCCCGGGTGCGCACCCCGGATTACAGCAAGGAATCCGGCTATCTCCGGGAAAAGCTGGGGCTCACCATGATTATCAATCCGGAACTGGAGGCCGCCAGAGAGATTGCGCGAATTCTCTATCTCCCCACTGCCCTGGAAGTCAATTCCTTTGCCCACGGACAGGCGGAACTGGTCAAATTCAAGATTCCGGAGAAAAATGTCCTAGATGGCATGACCATTTCCATGATGCCTGGCAAACTGCCCACCAATGTGCTAATCTGCGCCATTGAACGGGAAGGCAAAATTTACATCCCTTCAGGAGACTTTACGATGCACAGGGGGGACATCATCTCCTTCGTGGCTCCCAGAAGGTCTGTAAAATCCTTTCTGGTAAATATTGGCTTTAAGACTAACCGGGTGAAGGATACCCTGATCGTGGGTGGCAGCCGGGCGGCATACTATCTGGCCTCCCAACTGCTCAGTGTGGGGATTTCCGTAAAAATCATCGAGCGCAACAAGGCTCGCTGCGAGGAACTGAGCATCCTGCTTCCAAAAGCCATTATTATCAATGGCGATGGCACGGACGAAGAACTGCTGAAGGGGGAGGGCATCGAGCAGGTAGAGTCCTTCGTACCCCTGACGGGCATTGATGAGGAAAATATCCTCCTCACCCTGCATGCCCAGCAAGTATCGGATACTAAGGTGATCACGAAAATAAACCGCATCAATTTCAAGGATGTCATCAACAACTTGAACTTGGGCAGCGTGGTCTATCCCCGCTATATCACTTCCGAGGCGATTATCGCCTACGTGCGAGCCAAAAAAGACTCCATGAACAGCAATATCGAAACCCTGTACCATATGTTTGACCACCAGGTGGAAGCCATTGAATTCCGCATAGATGAGGCCTCCGAAGTGACGGATATTCCACTGAAGGATCTGTCGCTGAAGAAAGGATTGCTAATTTCCTTCATCAGCCGAAATGGCTCCATCCTGATTCCCTCCGGCCAAGACTGCATCAAGGTAGGGGATACGGTGATGATCGTCACCACCCACACAGGATTCAACGACATTCAGGACATTTTAAATTGACAAGGATAAAAAAAGAAATTTCAAGCATTTTACCTATAGATTGGGATGCAAAGCTCATCTTGCAGAAACGAGGGAAATTATGAATTATTCCATTGTACGTTACATATTAGGGCATATTCTGATCGTGGAAGGCATCTTGATGCTCCTTCCCTGCGCCACAGCGGTAGCCTATGTAGAAAGGGAGGGGCTGGCTTATCTCCTGGCCGCCTGTCTCTGCCTTCTCTTCGGCTTTGCCATGAGAATGCGGAAGCCGAAAAATTCTGTATTCTACTTGAAAGAGGGATGCGTAGCCACTGCGCTCAGCTGGATATTCCTCAGTTTTTTCGGTGCGCTGCCCTTCTGGTTCACCCGGGAGATTCCCTCTCTCACGGATGCCCTGTTTGAAACCGTGTCCGGCTTTACCACCACCGGTGCCAGCATTCTTTCAGACGTGGAAGCGCTCTCCCACTGCTCTCTCTTCTGGCGCAGCTTCACCCACTGGATTGGAGGGATGGGAGTGCTGGTCTTCCTCCTGGCGATCATCCCCCTAAGCGGCGGCTCCCACATTAACCTGATGCGGGCGGAAAGCCCGGGACCATCTGTGGGCAAGTTGGTTCCCAAGGCCAGGTACACTGCCCGCATCCTCTACCTGATCTACTTTGTCATGACCATCGTGGAATTCCTCTTGCTCCTTCTGGGCAAGATGCCAGTCTTTGATGCCCTTGCCACCAGTTTTGGCACGGCGGGCACGGGGGGGTTCGGCATCAAGAATGACAGCATGATGAGCTATTCCCCCTATATCCAGTGGGTGGTGACAGTTTTCATGATCCTATTCGGCGTGAATTTCAATGCCTATTATTTCATACTGTTCCGGCAGATCAAAAAGGCATTCCACATAGAGGAGGTGCGCTGCTATTTCATCATCATCTTCCTGTCCACGCTAATCATATTCGTGAACATCCTGCCCCTGTACCACAATGCCTTCGACTCCCTGACCCATGCGGCATTTCAGGTTGGCTCCATCATCACCACCACCGGGTTCTCCACGGCGGACTTCGACCTGTGGCCCCAGACCAGCCGAACCGTCCTGGTGCTATTGATGTTCATCGGAGCCTGTGCGGGCAGTACCGGCGGCGGCATCAAAGTCTCCCGTCTGGTAATCTTGGCAAAGACCTTGGTAAAGGAATTAAATTCCTATATCCATCCCAGGAGTATCAAAAAGATTAAAATGGATGCCAAGCCCATCGAGCATGACGTAGTTCGCTCCACCAACGTATATTTTCTGACCTACATGCTATTGTTCGCCGCATCCGTGTTTGCCATCTCCTTCGAGGGGAAGGACTTGATTACGAACTTTACGGCGGTGGCCGCCACCTTCAACAATATCGGGCCGGGTCTGGAAATGGTAGGGCCTACTCAGAATTTCGGGCATTTCACGCCCTTTACCAAATATCTGCTGATGCTGGATATGCTGGCAGGAAGACTGGAACTCTTTCCCCTGCTGATCCTGTTCCACCCTGCCATCTGGAAAGACCTCTTATCACGGAGGTTCTTCCGAAAAAAGTAATGCGCAATGGCTTTTCACAGCATTTCAGCACTGAAAGCACCACGCATGATCAATGCACTTTGATCAACTTCCCAGACAGCAATCTCTGTTCCCTATGCCAAAAGGTGCGAAGTCTTTCCCGGCAATTTTCAAGCCAGGCAAAACTTCGCACCTTTTTTACTGTATAGGAAATTGCTCATAGCATAGCGCTATGCCAACCAAGAATTTGCTGCAGCATTTATGCTGTTGCAAATTTCTTGCAAGGGAACGCGCTAATATCCGAAGGATATTTTGCGTTCCCTTTTTTTATTTCATCACGATATTCACAATCCGGCCAGGCACGTAAATCTCCTTCACCACATTGCCGGAAAGCCTGTCTCCCAGCGCCTCTTTCGCCCTGGCAAGCACGTCCTCCTTGGGATCCTCCTTGCCAATATTCAGCGTGGTCTTAGTCTTTCCATTGATTTGCACAGCAATCTCTACCGTAGCCTCCACCGTCTTGGCCTCCTCATATTCGGGCCAGGGCTGCTGGTATACCTTGCCATCCGCTCCCAGTCTCTCCCACAACTCTTCCGTGATATGGGGTGCCACCGGATTGAGCAGGACGAGGAGCGTCTTGTACTCTCCCCTTGTCACTGTATCCTTTTTATAAAACTCATTGATCAGCGTCATCATAGCCGCAATGGCGGTATTGAATTTCAAGTTCTCAAAATCACTGCTCACCTTCTTG
>CATKZA010000155.1 GCA_949841235.1 uncultured Clostridiaceae bacterium | reverse complement strand
GAAATATCTGGACCACACTGCGGGAAATGACGTGCGAATACAGGTGGTGGGAGGAAGGGCAGTAGCTGCCATGCATCGCTTTTCTGAAACCGGAGACTTTCGGGCTAATCTAACGAATGGAGGAAGCATGGAACCCTATCACCCCTCGGAGGAGGAGCGGCGCATCGCGGTTCAAGTCTGTGCCGTGCTGGGATTGGACTTCGGGGGAGTGGATCTGCTCTTTGACAGGGAGGGGAAGGCTACCATATTGTGCGAGGTGAACTCCAATGCGCATTTTAGGAATATTTTTGACTGCACCGGGGTCAATGTGGCAGAATGCATTGTGGAGCATATCAGGCGAAAGGTGGAGGCCGGATGCCGTGAGAGAGGCTAAAGGGGGCATGTGGCATGTGTACAGAAATCAAGGCATATATGATTTATGCTCCTGGGGAGGGGGAGAAAAACCAGGCTTTCATTCGCATGTTTCAGAAGGAGGGAAAGAGGCTTGGGATTTCTTTTTCCTATGTTTCCTTGGAAGAATACCGACAGCGCAAAATACCGGATGTGGTGCTGAACCGAACTAGGCTGCCCGAGGTAAGCCGATGGTATGAAGAGAGGGGATGCTTGGTGCTACATGATTCTACAGTCGTAGAAGTATCAAACGATAAATGGGAGACCTTGCGTTATCTGCTAGATCAAGCAGAACATGGGATGATGCCTGACTTGCATCAAAAGAAATGGCTGCCCGATACCCTTTATCTTCCCGCAGCAGATAGGGACGGAAATTCCCGTGGGATGGTTGGAGAAGACAGGTCTTCTGCCTCTGCTCAGGGAAAGGGATTCGCAAATCCGGGAGAGAGGTATTCCTGCATCGCATATAAAAATGGGAGAGAATACCTCCATATGACGCTATTGGATGATTTTTTGGAGCGGCATCCTTCTCTGGTCATAAAGACAGTGTCTGGCCATGGAGGAAACGAAGTGGCTGGTCTGGGAAGAGAAGGGAATTTTCAGAGAAGGGGCAGGGAAAAGTCAGATGTTCTGCGGGAAATCGAAGCCTTTTTGGAGAGATTTCCGGAGGAGGATGTGATTATGCAGGAGAAGATTGCCTGCCATAATAGGGATGTGCGGATGTATGTCTTGGGAAATCGGATGTATCAAGGAGTACTCCGGCAGGGGAAGGGAGATTTTCGTTCCAACTATTCTCTCGGGGGAGAGGCTAGGGCTTTCTGCCCTTCCAGAAAACAAGAGCAGTGGATGGAGCAGGTGTTGCTATGTTTTGGGGCGCATATATTGGGAATGGCTGGGATTGACTTTCTTCTGGGCGAGGATGGGAACCTTTATTTCAACGAATTGGAGGAAATGGTGGGGAGTCGGATGCTCTACAAGGTCACAAATCAGGATATCGTGAAGGATTATGTTCATTGGATAAAACATGATTTCATTTTGCAATAAAGAGATTGCATATTTTATATATCTAGAAAATCGTATGCAAGCATACGGGGCATGGCTGAAGAACTTTAGTTCTTTTGCTTCTTCTTTGGCTTGTTCGCCCCAGAGGGGCGGGGTATTTCTCGGATGGTGCAAATTACATATGCACATCCTCACTTTGCCTTTGCGGGCAGAAAGCAGAGGATAAAAAACTCTGATTGGATAGATGCATTTGGGAAAATAGCGCAGCTGGTGTCAAAAAAGGAATTGGATCAACTGGTCGAAAAGACGGTAAAGGATATCAAAAAAAAGACCAAAGGGAAGAAAGCCGCCTACGCATGGAGCGGTGGAAAGGATTCTCTGGTGCTTGGGGAACTCTGCCAGCGGGCAGGGATAATTCCCGATGCTTTTCCCGCAGGACAGCAAATTTGCGGCGAGGTGGTTTCAGATTGTCCAGCACAGGGGACAGGCAAAATATTACAAAGAGAATGAGTTGGATATGCTGCTGCTTGGAAGGCGGAGAGCCGACGGGAATTATGTCGGCAGGGGAGATAACATTTACACCAACGGACAGGGGGTAACAAGATACAGTCCTATGTCTGATTGGACGCATGAGAAGGTATTGGCATATATCCATTATTACAATCTGGAAATGCCGCCGATTTATGAATGGAAAAACGGCTATCTCTGCGGCACGCATCCATGGCCGGCAAGGCAGTGGACCGGGAGCGTGGAAAATGCCTGGGCAGAAATCTATGAAATTGACAGTGCCATAGTGACCGAGGCGGCAGAGCATATCCAGAGTGCAAAAGATTTTCTGGAAAGCCTTACATAAAATGCCGACATTTGACAGCACTTGCAGTCGGTTGTTTGCAGGCTGTCTTTTTGCTATTTGCAGATAGCACATATATCATACGTCAATCGTTCCTCCAATAAATCACAGGAGGACACGAACATGGAAATAACCACAATGAAACTGGCTGACCTTGTCAAGCCAGAGAAGAATGTCAGAATCCACACTGAGCAGCAGCTGAAAGAGTTCCGGCGCAGCGTGAAGATGTTCGGACAGATCCGTCCCATTGTTGTTGACGAGAATAATATGATTCTGGCGGGGAACGGTCTGTATGACACGCTTGTTGCTATGGGGAGGGAAACAGCAGAGGTATATCGGTATGACAGCCTCACTGAAAATCAGAAAAAGAAACTGATGATAGCAGACAATAAGATATTCGGCCTGGGTATTGAGAATCTGGAAACGCTGAACAGCTTTTTGGAGGACCTGCAGGGAGATTTGGAGCAAGAAAATTCGTTGCCTGCCCAAAGTGCGGAGAGAAGATATGGCTATAAAAAGATGCCCGGCCACCATTGATGTTGTGGAGGCGGCAAAGATCAGAATCCGGAACGTATTCCGAAATGGTCTGCCGGTATATATGTCCTTTAGCGGTGGTAAGGACAGTTTGTGCCTGTCGCAGCTCGTAATGAACCTGATACAGGCAGGAGAAATCAACCCGGCACAGCTGACCGTGCAATTTATTGATGAAGAGGCCATATTCCCATGCATAGATGAAAAGGTAAGGGAATGGCGGAAAAAATTTATGCTTGCTGGAGCAAAGTTTGAGTGGTTCTGCCTCGAAGTAAAGCACTATAACTGCTTTAACGAACTGTCCAACGATGAAACATTTATCTGCTGGGACAGATATAAAAAAGATGTCTGGGTAAGGCGGCCGCCATCATTCGCAATCCGAAATCACCCGCTGTTAAAGCCTCGGACGGATGCATATCAGGATTTTCTTCCGAGGGCGTGTCGTGGCGGCATTACGATTACTGGCGTGCGTACCGCGGAATCGCTGCAGCGCTTGCAATATATGGCATCCATGTTCAGGACTGGAAGCAATATCACGAAAAGAGGACAGATATTTCCTATTTATGATTGGAGGGATGCTAAGGGTGTCGCAGTTCTTTTCGATTGATACGGCAAAAAGCCTTGTCAAGATGAATGAGTATTACCCTGACCTCATGGAAAGGGTGGTGCGCAGGGAGCCGAATGCCTATCTCGCAGCCCTATACTGGGATAGCGAGATGTTTGGACGCAGCACAAAAGCCAGAAGGGAATCAGAAAAGGGGGCTGCCGGGAAAGATTACAAGGCGGCTCTTCTGGAACTGTTTTCTGATATGGATGGAAATTTCCCGACAAAGCATAAGAAGAAGGTGGCTGAAAAATATAGAAACCTTTTCGTGAAGGTATCTGCAATCGCTGACAACAAGGTTTTTAAGAGCATATATGAGGGGCTTATGGCAGGGGATCCGAAGTTCAGGACATACAGGGCGCTGTTCCAGCGAATTTACGGCAGATACATTGATGAGGCGAAAAAGAAGGAGGGATTGCAGGATGGATGATTTGACGATGCCATTATCTACCCTCCAATGGGTGGATCGAAGCGAGGTAAAGCCAAATGATTACAACCCGAACAAAGTATCGAAGCAAAATCTGGAGCTGCTGAAGCAGTCCATTTTGACTAATGGATGGACACTGCCGATTGTGGTGAGGCCGGATTATACGATTATTGATGGCTTCCACCGCTGGACCGTTGCAGGAGAAGAGCCTCTGGCATCCATGCTGGAAGGAAAGGTGCCGGTCGTTGTTGTGGAGCATAAAGACAAAGCCGGAAATATTTATGGCACCGTAACCCATAACAGGGCGAGAGGCACGCATCTGCTGGAGCCCATGAAGGCGATCGTTAAGGAGCTGATGGGCGAGGGCAAGACGGTGGAAGAAATTGGGAGGCAGCTTGGCATGAGGCCGGAGGAGATATTCCGGCTTTCAGATTTTTCCAAAGAAGACTTCCTGAAGATGATGGTTAAGCCGAGCGAGGGTTATTCAAAAGCGGAGTTCATCACGAAGATTTAACGATAGATCCATAAATATGCGTGGGGGCAATGCGCTGGGGAGCTTATGCTCCCCTTTTTGAGTTCCCACGAAACACAAAACGAATAGAAGAGAGGTGGTGATATGCCGAGGGCGCCGAGCGAAAAAATGATTGAAGCCGAGAAGCTATTTAATGATGGCATGGCGATGGTGGAAATCGCAAAGAAATTGGGGGTTTCAGATGGTACCGTCCGCAGCTGGAAGAACAGACACGGATGGGGTGGCAAGTCAAAAAAAAACAAACGCAACGTTGCGAAAAAAGATGCCGGGAAGGCTGCAACGTTGCAAAAGAAAAAACGTGGCGGCCAGCCTAAGAACCAGAATGCTAAAGGCGGCTCCGGCAATCCCAATCCAAAGCAAAGGGTGTCCCCGGATGCGGCAGTCATACACGGCGGGTATGTGCCGGTATTCATGGATGCCCTGGACGAGGATGAGCAGGGGTTGCTTGGTGCGGTGCCAGAGGATGAGGAAAGGCTGCTGATGGAGCAGATACAGCTTTTCTCTATCCGAGAGCGCAGGATATTGAAGGCGATTAGCAAATACCGAGAACAGAGCGGGGATGTTGCCGTTGCTGATATTACACGGCTTGAGAATAGGAGGAGCTTCAAGAGCAAGGAGGAGGAAGAGCGATATGATAGGATTCAGGAAGCCAAGGTTGCGGATGGCGAGCGGCTCCCGGGCAGGGCCTATAGCATGCAGACCCATACCACCAACAAGGA
>CATKZA010000154.1 GCA_949841235.1 uncultured Clostridiaceae bacterium | reverse complement strand
CGCAGCTTCCTCGTACTCAGCAGACGTCTTTCCGGGTCGGAAGCCCGGTAGCCCTTGAACACGATTTCCGGATGGTCAATCCCCATCTTCTCTGCACATAGCTTTACCAGATTTACAATGGATATCTCCTCGTCCGTGGCCACATTGTACACGGAGCCATCCAGCGCATTCTCAGATTTGCATAGCGCCAGCACCGCAGAGCAGCTGTCCTCATTATGCAGAAAGGTACGGCAATTCACCTTGGAATTCTCCAGCAATTCCACCTTCCCCTTCTCCTTTAACTGAATGAGAATATGGGGGATGATATGCTTGGGATATCGTTCATTCTTGCTATACACATTGGCAAAGCGGATGGAACATCCCTTGATCTTCTTTTCCAACACCGCATCCTTCATAAAAAATTCCGTCATCAATTTCCCAGTGGCATAGCTTGTCCTCTGGCTGTGCTCGGCATTGGCCAAGGTAATGAAATCCTCCTCTGTCACGCCCCCATCCTCGTTCCAGGAATTCATGGAATACACTTCCGAAGTGGAGCAGTTGATATAGCTATCCGCTCCCATGGCAATCGCCTGATCCAGAAACTTCTTCATTCCCAGAACATTCGTCTCGAAGGTGCTGTTCACATGATAGAAATGTTCCGTGTGGACGACGGCGGCGCAATTAATATAGATCAACTGCTGAAATGCACCCTTCCTGGAAGCAACTTCCTCCTCCAGTCTCTCCATCTGATCCCGGGAATTCAGATCATATTCGTAGAAATGAAACCCATCATTCCCCAGCAGATCCTCTACCGTCTGAATGGAGGAGGCAAAAAAGTTATCAAAGCCAAGCACCGTGTGCCCTTCCCCCACGATCTGGCGGGCCAGCTCATTTCCCGTCATTCCGGTCACGCCGCTGATCACATATAGATTCATTCTATCTTCAACTCCTATCTTTAATTCTAAAATGCATCTGCCTGAACAGAAGATGCAGTCCGTTTTTATTGTATCACATAATCATTATGTAATCAAAACAGTTTGCAGCAAGCACCTGACTAATTACGCCATAACCCACTTTAAAATCATGCGAATGCGCTGGTTTCAAAAGGGAACAGCGAAATTTATACTATGCAATCAAATAGTTGACAATTCTAAAAACATAAAATATAATGTACAAAATTGTTCATGAGATCCAAAAATAAAATATCGTGAACGAAGACTGGGAAGAAAGATATATTATGAACAAACAAGAAAAAGATATACTGTGTTTCTGCATGAAGGACGGATTTCGCAATCAAAGAGAATTGGCAAATCAAATTGGATGTTCTCTAGGCATGGCAAACCAAGCGTTGAGGAATCTCATCTCAGGCAAATGGCTGACGGAAGATTTTCGTCCCACAGGCGCTGCCAGGAAATTATTGGAAAGCAATCGCCCCCAGCGGGGAATCATCCTGGCAGCAGGAGCCGGGATGAGGATGGCACCCATCAATACCCAGGCGACGAAGGGAATGCTGGAAGTGAAGGGGGAATGCTTGATTGAGCGTCTCATCCGGCAGCTCCATCAGGCGGGGGTCTATGAAATATCTATTGTGGTAGGATTTATGAAGGAGCAGTATGAGTATCTCATTGACAAATATCAGGTAAACCTTGTGGTCAACGACTGCTATGGCCAGAAGAACAATCTATATTCTATGGCTCTTGTGATGGATCAATTAGAGGATGCCTACGTGATGCCCTGCGATTTGTGGTGCAGGGAGAGTCCCTTTCAAAAATATGAATTGTATTCCTGGTATATGGTTAGTCAGGAAAAGTCAGGAAAAAGCCCTGTGCGAATCAATAGGAAGCAGGCATTAGTTCGCTGCGGAGAAGGGCAGAAAGGGAATAGGATGATTGGAATTGCCTATCTGCAAAAAGGGGAAGCAGAATATGTCAGGAAGAAAATCGGGAAAATGGTTCAGGAGGAAATCCATGATGGCGATTTTTGGGAGGAGGCTCTCTGGGATAGGAATGTTATGGTGCCGTTGGCAAGGTGCGTATCAGGGGAGCAGGTTCATGAAATCAACACATATGAGCAGCTTCGGGATTTGGATGGTTCGTCAGACAGTTTAAAGTCCGAGGTCATTCAGCTGGTGGCAGATGCGCTTGAGGTACGGCCGGATGCGATTCGGGACATTGCGGTGTTAAAAAAGGGAATGACCAATAGATCATTCATATGCAGATGCCGGGATAAAAGGTATATCATGCGGATTCCGGGGGAAGGCACGGGGAAGTTGATTAACCGCAGGCAAGAATGCCAGGTTTATCAGGCGATTCAGGAATACGATATCTGTGACCGTGTACGATATATCAATCCTGCCAATGGATATAAATTGACGGAATATCTGGAGGATGCCCGTGTGTGTGATGCCGGGAACAGAGAGGAGGTCAGGCGGTGCATAGAGTATCTGAGGGCGTTTCATGAGCGGGGCTTGCAAGTGAACCACTCGTTTGATTTGTGGGAGCATATTGCATATTATGAATCTCTTTGGAATGGGGAGCCATCTGCCTATCGGGATTATGAGATTACCAGGAAACATGTTTTTGAATTGAGGGATTATATTGAGACGCAGGAAATTTCATGGACTTTGACCCATATTGACGCAGTTCCCGACAATTTCTTGCTGCTAAGCGATGGAGAAATCCGTCTGATTGACTGGGAATATGCAGGGATGCAGGATCCCCATGTGGATATCGCAATGTTTGCGGTGTATGCGCTATATGACAGAGAGCAGGTTGACGGCTTGATAGATTTGTATTTTCCCGAAGGAACCACGAGGCAGGTGCGATGGAAGATTTATTGCTATATTGCGATTTGCGGACTTCTCTGGAGCAATTGGTGTGAGTTTAAGCATCAGCAGGGAGTGGAATTTGGCGAATACAGCCTGCGCCAATACCGCTATGCGAAGGAGTATTACAGAATATTTCAGGAGGAATGCCATGAACATAGTTAAGAGGGCGATTATCATGGCGGCGGGGATGGGCAATAGAATGAAACCGTTGACTCTGGTTGCCCCTAAGCCGTTGGTGAAGGTAAACGGGGTGCGCATGATAGATACGATTATTGATGCCTTGCAAGAAAATGATATTATGGAAATTTATGTGGTGGTGGGTTATCTCAAGGAGAAATTCCAGATACTGCGGGAGAAATACCCCTCTATTCACCTGATTGATAATCCCTATTATGCCCAGTGCAATAATATTTCCTCTTTGTACGTGGCCAGGGAATATCTGGGGGATTGCGTGATTCTTGACGGAGACCAGATGATTTACCGCTCTGAAATATTGGAGAGGGAATTCGAGAAATCTTCCTATTGCTGCATGTGGACGGAGAAAGAGACGCAGGAATGGCTCCTGGAAGTTCAGGATGACAGGGTGCTGGGTTGTAGCAGAACAGGCGGAAATAGGGGATGGCAGCTATTCAGTGTATCTTTCTGGACGGAGGAGGATGGGGAGAGGCTGAGGAATCATCTGGAAAGGGAGTTTGAGGAAAGGATGAATCGCGGGATATACTGGGATGACATTGCCCTGTTTTGCTATCCCTCGGAGTATGATTTGGGAATCCGCAAAATACAGGAAGGAGATATCGTTGAGATAGATGATTTGTCCGAACTGGCAAAGATGGATCAAGCCTATCAGCAGTATTTATGAGTTCGTGGGTGTAGAGCATGAAGCAAAGGAAAGTGCAGAAATGAGGAAATTATGAAGAGAGAAAAAGACAATAGCAGTTTGATAAAGGAAATTGATTGGAAAACCACACTGATACCCCTGGCAGGTATTTTGCTTCTCAGCATTCTGTTTATGGTGATGCCGGAACAGTCGAAGTACGTTCTTGGCGTGGTGCGGGGATTTCTAGGTGATGATATGGGGTTTTATTATATTATCATCGGATTGGGAACCTTTTTGTTTTCCATATGGATTGCATTTTCCAAGTATGGCAGGATACGCTTGGGACATACGGAGCGCAAGGAATATTCTAATTTTAAATGGGGGACGATGATATTTACTTCCACCATGGCGGCAGATATCTTATATTACTCACTGTGCGAGTGGGCGCTGTACGCCGCAGACCCGCACATAGAGGAAATGGGTGGAATGCAGGAGTGGGCGCCTGTCTATCCTCTGTTCCATTGGGGACCCATTCCTTGGAGCTTCTATATGATTCTGGCGGTTGCATTTGGATTCATGCTTCATGTGCGGGGGAGGAGCAGACAGAAATTTTCCGAGGCATGCCGGCCTATCCTGGGGAGCAGGGTAGACGGTGTCTTGGGAACCATGATTGACTTGATTGCGGTGTTTGCGTTGCTTGCCGGCACTGCCACCACCTTTTCCCTTGCCACGCCGCTGCTGGCGGCGGGCATCAGCAAAGTTTTTGGCGTGCAGGCTACCGTTGGACTGACGATTATCATTTTGTTATTGATAGCGGCGGTTTATACTTTTACCGTGTGGTTTGGCATGAAGGGGATTTCTAGGCTTGCCTCGTTCTGCGCCTATCTTTTCTTCGTCCTTCTGGTGTATTTTCTGGTAGGCGGCGGCGAGACGAAGTACATTATTGAGACTGGCATTGGCTCCCTGGGGAAATTAACCCAGAACTTTATTGGTCTCAGCACTTGGATGGACCCGCTGCGGGACAGTTCCTTTCCCCAGAATTGGACAATCTATTACTGGGCGTATTGGATGGTATGGTGCGTGGCAACTCCTTTCTTTATCGGCACGATCAGCAAGGGCAGGACGATAAAGGATACTGTAATAGGTGGCTATATCTGTGGTTTGGCAGGCACATTTACCTCCTTTATCATTCTGGGGAATTATGGCCTGGCTCAGGAGATGAAGCATGGGCTTGGCACAGTGGTGAACATTGGGGAGACAGGGGATATCTCCGGGGCGATTATCCGCATTTTTGAAACCCTTCCCCTTCCTGCCCTGGGAATTATTTTGCTGGTAATAACCATGATTGCCTTTTATTCCACTACATTCGATACGCTGACGATGGTGGTTTCCTCTTATTCCTACAAGAAGCTGGATGTTAACCGGGAACCTGACAAGA
>CATKZA010000153.1 GCA_949841235.1 uncultured Clostridiaceae bacterium | reverse complement strand
TTACTAATAGCGATAAATACAATAATGCCAGCAAGGTGAGGCATATGGTGGCATTTCTGACAGGTCGGGGATGCTCCTGCAAGGTATTGGAGAATGCTATGTGGGATTCCGGGGGCATTCGGCATTTTACGGATGTGGAAGATATACCCGGGGAGACGGAATGTGCCATCGTGCTGGGGGGAGATGGCACGATTATTCAGGCTGCCATTGACTTAGTGCATAAGAACCTGCCCATTCTGGGAATCAATACCGGCAATCTGGGATTTTTGACGGAGGTGGAGGAAAATAGGATGGATGAGGCTCTGGAGCGTCTCATGGGGGACGAGTATACGGTGGAGAGCCGAATCATGTTAAAGGAGCAGAAGATGTTTCATCAGGCTCACAGCGTCTCTTCCTGCTATGCCCTGAATGACATGGTAATCAGCAAGCGGGGGGATTGCCGCCTGATTACGGTGAGGGTGCTGGTAAATGGGGAATTGGCGGACGTGTATCGGGCAGACGGGCTGATCGTGTCCACTCCCACCGGCTCCACAGGGTATAATCTCTCTGCCGGAGGGCCTGTCATGTCCCCGGGCACTCATGCCATGGTGGTGACGCCCATCTGCGCCCATTCCCTGAATAAACGCAGCTTGGTGCTGGATGCCGCTGACAGAATCAGCTTGCAGATCGGGCGGACGAAAGAGGTCGGCACGGATCAGGCGGTATTTACCGTAGACGGCAGAAATGTGGGGGAACTGTCCACGGGAGATGAACTGGAAATTCAGGTTTCTCATGCGGAGACGAAGCTGATTAAGCTGGCGGGGGTTGGCTTTTTTGAGCGGATGCGGGAGAAGCTGAACGGAGACTAGGAGGTGCGGCCGATGAAGATAGAACGCCGGGCAAAAATTATTGAACTGATTGGGCAGTATCCCATCGAGACGCAGGATGAACTGGCTGAGCGTCTGGAGGAGGCTGGATTTCCCGTGACTCAGGCCACCATTTCCAGGGATATCCGGGAGCTGAAGCTGACGAAGGTTTCCGTGGATGGAATACATCAGAAGTATACCATGCTTCAGGAAAGGGAGCAGGATCTTGCCCACAAATATATCCGGGTATTGCAGGATGGTTTTCTCTCCATGGATCAGGCGGAGAACCTTCTGGTGGTTAAGACCATATCAGGCATGGCCATGGCGGTGGCCGCATCTATTGACAATTTGGAGGTGCCGGGGGTGGTGGGGTGCATTGCGGGGGATGACACGGTGATGTGCGCCGTCCGCTCTACCGGGGAGGTGCCGGAAGTGATGGCTAGGATTGACCGTTTGCTGAAGGAAGAGATGGATCATTGACATAAGAACTGAAACATATTATACTGATTTAGATATGTCCGGGGAGCCAAGGCTGAGAGGGATAGGATCCGACCCGTTACCTGATGCGGATAATGCCGCCGAAGGGAGCATGCAGATTGTCTATGTATTTGAAGCATATATAGATCAGAAGAGACGCATATTGCGAAACCGGATTTTCATCCGGTTTTTTTGCCCTATGGGATTCGGGTGTCGATAGTCCGTATTGGTGCTGGCTTGACACCTTCAATAGTTTAGTTGCAGAAAAGGAGAGAGATCATGGATTACACGACACAGATGGATGCCGCCAGGAAGGGCATCAAGACCAAGGAATTGCTGCGGGTGGCTCAGAAGGAGCATATGGACCAGGACGTGCTGATGGATTTGGTAGCGAAGGGGCAGGTTATTATCCCTGCCAACAAATTGCATCGGTGCATAGACCCCTGCGGCATTGGAGACAGGCTTTCCACGAAAATCAATGTGAATCTGGGAACCAGCAGGGACTGGACGGATTTGGACATGGAGATGGAGAAGGTGAGAAGCGCAGTGGATATGGGGGCGGAGGCCATCATGGACCTGAGTTCCTTCGGGGATACCCAGAAGTTCCGCAGGAAGCTGACCGGGGAATGTCCGGCTGTAATCGGCACCGTGCCTATCTATGATGCGGTGGTGTATTATCACAAGGCGCTGAAGGAGATTACCACGGAGGAGTGGCTCGACATTGTGGAAATGCACGCAAAGGATGGCGTGGACTTCATGACGATACATTGTGGCATTAATAAGGAGACGGCCAAGCATTTTAAGGAGATGAAGCGGCTGACGAATATCGTGTCCAGGGGCGGTTCCATTATTTTTGCATGGATGGAGATGACGGGGAAGGAAAATCCGTTCTATGAGCATTACGACAGGATTCTGGATATCTGCCAGGAATATGATGTGACCATGAGCTTGGGGGATGCCTGTCGTCCCGGGTGTCTGGAGGATGCCTCGGACGTGTCCCAGATACAGGAACTGATTACTCTGGGAGAACTGACGAAGCGGGCGTGGGAGAAGAATGTCCAGGTGATGATCGAGGGGCCGGGGCATATGCCTCTGGATCAGATCGCCGCCAATATGAAGATTCAGCAGACCATCTGCCAGGGAGCGCCCTTCTATGTGCTGGGGCCTTTGGTGACGGATGTGGCGCCGGGCTATGACCATATCACGGCTGCCATCGGCGGGGCGGTTGCGGCATCCCACGGTGCCTCCTTCCTCTGCTACGTCACTCCGGCGGAGCATCTCCGCCTGCCGGATGTGGATGACGTGAAGGAGGGGATCGTGGCGGCAAAGATTGCGGCTCATGCGGCAGACATTGCCAAGGGAATTCCCGGAGCGAAGGATTGGGACAGGGAGATGAGCGTTGCCAGGAAGAATCTGGATTGGGAGCGGATGTTTGAACTGTCTATTGATTCGGAGAAGGCAAGGCGGTACCGGGCGGAGGCAAAGCCAGAGAAGGAAGATACCTGCTCCATGTGCGGGAATTTCTGTGCGGTGAAGAATATGAACCGCATCTTGGATGGTGAGATTGTTTCCATCTTTGACGAATAGGATTGGACAGATGGCCTCAAACGTGATACAATAAATAGTTGTTATACTATTTGCAGGCACTCATTTTGTCCTATGATGAGATGAATGGCTGGGAATAGAAACATTTTGTCAGAACGATTATTGCATAGAAATGAGGTTGGAAAGATGTCAGGACATTCAAAGTTTTCTAATATTAAGCATAAGAAAGAGAAGAATGATGCGGCGAAGGGGAAGATCTTCACCGTGCTGGGGCGAGAAATTGCCGTGGCGGTGAAGGAAGGGGGCCCGGATCCGGAGAACAATGGCAAGCTCCGGGATGTCATTGCCAAAGCCAAGGCGAATAACATGCCAAATGATACCATTGAGCGAGGCATCAAGAAGGCGGCCGGGGATATAGATGCCGTCAACTATGAGGAGGTCACTTACGAGGGCTACGGTCCCAACGGGACGGCCATTATCGTGAAGGCGCTGACGGACAATAAGAACCGCACCGCCAGCAATGTGAGGAATGCATTTACCAAGGGGAGCGGGAGCGTGGGTACCCAGGGCTGCGTCTCTTATATGTTCGATGAGAAAGGGCAGATTATTATTGACAAGGAAGAGTGCGAGATGGATGCGGACGATCTGATGATGCTTGCGCTGGATGCGGGAGCGGAGGATTTTGCCGAGGAGGAGGATTCCTTTGAAATCCTTACGGCTCCCGCAGATTTCGGCGCAGTGCATCAGGCATTGGAGGCCGAGAAGATTGCCATGGCAAGCGCAGAGGTGACCATGCTCCCCCAGACTTATGTGACGCTGACGGAGGAGGGGGATATCCGCCAGCTGCAGCGGACGCTTGACCTTCTGGACGAGGATGACGATGTTCAGAGCGTGTATCATAATTGGGATGAGTAATTTTATGCCCTGAAATGTCGATATATTATATAGCGGTGTGAATAGCACACATTTGACATAGTGCAGCGATAGAATGAAGAAGGTGCAAAGTACGAGATGTTTGCTATATAGTGAAAACGTACATGATGGTGCGATTTACATAATTATTAGGAAGTAAGTGTGCCGTATATTGATTGCTGGAAAATCATTGGATCAATGTTACAGCATGCGGGTGGCATGTTAAGGAGGATGGGGATGAGTAAGAAGACGAGGAAAAAGAAATGGAAGTTGGGATTGGCCTTGGCTGCGGTATTCTCTCTTGTTTTTGCTGTTTTTTTTGCTGCATGGCAGCACAATGAGGCACAGGCGGCAGAGTATACTTTTTTGGACAGTTCCGGCAATCAGATTAACAGCGGCGGCCAGTTCACCATGCGAAGGGCGACGGATACCTATACTTTGTTGGGAATACAGAGTACGGATGTCTGTACCTGGACTAGTACGAATACCGATATCGCCAAATTTGAGGGCGCTGCGGCGGATGGGACGAAGGTCGGCCCCTCTGCGGTCATCAAGGCGATCAACAATGGTACGGTGGCCATCACGGTGGAAATCGCCCATGCGGATGGAACGGCCGATACCGTTACCATGACCTTGGATGTCGTGTTCTCCATCAGTGAGTATCTGAATGGAGTATCCGGGGTCAATCTCTCCAAAATCTATCCGGAGGATGAGAGAAAATCTCTGATTATGAATTATGATACTTCGGTTCCCATCGGAAACGGGGATGCGGGAAACAATTTCCTGAAACTGACTTTCGGTGACGGAACTCAGGCGGAGTGGGTTTGCGCCAATACGGACGTGATTCGCTTTTCGCCGGGAGCGGGGAGCGATGCCCCCAAGATCCAGGCCGTGGGTGCCGGTCCTACCACTTTGACGGTGTCCTGGACGGAGGGAACCAATACATACACAGATACGATCAACGTATACGTGCGGCCACAGATCAAGTCTGCGGATGGCAACACCATCCTGGCCGGCAGCGCGAATAGCCCTAATACGGTGGAAGTGAAGAATGGGGATATGGTGCAGGTAACCATTGAGAATGATGCAAATCCTCAGATTGCCATTGCGGATAAGCTGGTCTGGGTTATCTCCAAGGGTTCGGGAGAAAACTCCGTTCTCGTGAGAGACTCCCTGGGGAATCACGGAGATGGCTGGGAGGATATCAATCTCTACTATGTCCGTTCCGGGAAACAGCATTTTTACCGGGTGGATGCCAAGTCAGGCGAGTACAACGTGCAGTTTTATGTGAAAGGCGTATACCGCAGTTTTGATGAAAGTAAGACCAATGCCCCGGTGTGCGGCCCTGTAAACTTGCTGACCAAGGTG
>CATKZA010000152.1 GCA_949841235.1 uncultured Clostridiaceae bacterium | reverse complement strand
ATGTATCCCGAACAGAACATATCATGCTGGATCGTAAACGGCAAGGGCGGCAAGGGCTGTTCTGCCGCTGTTGGATACAGTATCATTAACAAAACATCTACGGTCAATGTCGGTCATCTGATGCTCAAATATGGCGGAGGCGGACATAAGGCAGTAGGTACCTGCCAGTTTTCGGACGAGAATATGGCGGAGCAAGTGCCGATTCTTTTGAAGGAATTGGTGGAACTGGCTGAGAAATAATTTCCATGCCCTTGGAGTAAGATCAAGTGAATCGCATATCTGTTTAATAATAAAAAGGGAGATGTCACATTTCTGTGGCATCTCCCTGATTTTCTACCTTTGCTTATGTTCCAAAGGAATTATTTTACTTTCTTGTATCCAGATTTCTTAATCTGTGCTACTGTGTACTTCTTGTTTGCCTTCTTGCCAGAAACCTTGATAGTCTTTTTACATCCCTTGAAAGCGCCCTTGGATACTTTTACTTTCTGTGAAATGCTAACTTTTGAAAGCTTCTTGCAACCCTTGAATGCTGACTTGCCGATGGATTTCACCTTGCTGCCAAGAGTAATCTTAGAAAGGCTTGTGCATCCCTCGAATGTGCTGGCAGCCACGGATTTTACTTTCTTATTATAAGTAACGCTGGTAAGCTTCTTGCATCCCTTGAAAGCGCTGGAACCGATGGATGTAATGTTAGAGCCAATCTTAACCTTTTTCAGCTTTTTGCTGTTCTGGAATGCCTTTGCAGCAATGCCTGTGATATCATACTGGCACTTGTCAGTGTTCGTGGCTACGGCAACCGTAGATAAAGAAGTCTTATTCGCTGCTGCGGGAGCGATGCCAGAGATGACAGCCTTGCCCTTCGTGCCATCACTCATGCTTCTTTTGGTAACCTTGAACTTGAAGTCGCCGGAAGTAAAGGTTGCACCTTCAGCGATACCATTCGGCGCAGCAACCTCCTGTTTCGGAGCGTTAAAGTCCACGCCTGAGAGATGGAATGTGATTCTCATGCTCTTCTTTGGGAATCTTTGGTATTTCGGATCAGTGTTGTCAAGCACTTTGCCCCTTACGCCATGCATTACTGCATAGGAACTGAAGATTTCAAAGTTGGAAGCACCCTTGGCAGTTGCCTTTTCCGTACAGCGGGGAACTTCTGCCAACTCAGCGAAAGGCGTGGTTTCATCGTCAAAGTATACTTTTGCATTGGTACATTTTACCGTCTTGTTCTCAAAAGGAATGTCGGTAGAGATTACCAGCAAGCTCCATTTCTCATTTTTAGCAACCTTATCAGCCAAAGGCAGATTGTTGATGGAAATTTCATAGTCGCCTTCTTTGGTCATCTTGGCATCCTTGATATCGCCATTCACAACCTGGCTCTCAATTTCCTTGCCACTAGCGCTCTCTCCACCGGAAATAAGCCACTCTTTCAAATAGTTGTATTTCTTTTTTCCAGCAGATTCAAAGTCGTAGTCGTAGTCAACTCCCGGACCCTTGCCACCGTCTAATCCACCTTTTTCTCCGTCAGTCCACTGATTGCGGAAAGCCCAAATCTGATCGGTCTGGAAGACGGTATAGGCATTGTATGTTGCAACGCTGTCAGCAGCTTTTGCTGTCTTTTGACTTTGGGGAGCAAATGACACAGCCCCTGTGATTGCCATAGCCGATGTCAGAACAAGAGCCATGGACTTTTTAAAAAGTTTTCTCATAAAAACCCTCCTTTAAAATAATATCAGTGTTGTATTTTGCTAATCAGGTGGAGAATTTGTAAAAACCTGCTCCACGGATTAACTGGCTGACGTTCTTTCGGCAGATCCATGACAGCATGGACAATGCACACGAAACAAAAACGCCCGTTACATTTTATTATAATAGATTTAGCAAAAAATGAAAATGGAATAAATGGTTGTCTATTTGTCATTTTTTGCCATGCCATTACTTTGCATGTATCCCTGTGCTATAATAAATATAGTAACGCTTATATTCTATATTATAATGATGTATTTGACAAGATGGTGGCAAATGTTTACTATTCACTGCGAATTGCAACGTCAAATGTTTCATTTGTTTAAGGATTATTTAATATTTGTTCTGATATACTCTGGGAAAAGGAAGGAGTGAGAGCATGTATTTTCAAATATTAGAGCGAGATTTGAAGAGAAAGAAGACGATGAATGTCATCTTGCTGATTTTTATTTTGCTGGCGGTGACATTTATCGCCAGCAGTGTGAACAATATGGTGTCTGTGATGACAACCCTGGATTCCTATCTGGAAAAGGCGAATATCCCGGAGTACTGCTTCTCTACCATAGATGGCAGGGAGATGGAAAGATTCGGAAAATTCGCCGAGGAGAGGGATTATGATTTCCGTTGTCTGGAAATGTTGCAGATCAATCCTCAGGATATTGAGATTGCCGGGAGGAGTTTTGATTATTCCAACAGCACGTACATCTCCAGCCTGAAGGATTCCACGAAGGTTTTTGATGAGGAGGAGCGGAACATTGCCCAAGTTGGCCGGGGAGAGATCTATGTCACCGCCGAATTGTTTTATTCCGAGCAATTTCATATGAAAAGGGGGGGCAGGATCAGGATATCCCTAAATGGAAAGACGAGGGATTTTACGATCAAGGGGTGCATGAAGGATGCCATGTTCGGCTCCTCTATGATTGGCATGACCAGAATGCTTGTAAGCGAAGAGGATTTTGCATATTTCCGAAAGGATGCCGATGAAATCATGTATTTTGTGGGCGTATATGAGGAGGTGGGGGGCTTCCGGGAAGAATTTGACGAATTGATGCTGAATGCGGTGTTCAGCCTGGATGGGGATAAGATTAAATTTATGTATCTGATGGATACGCTTACTGCGGCCATTATCTTGATTGTAAGCGTGTGCCTGATTCTCATTTCCATGGTGATGCTGCACTTTATGATTCGCTTCTCCATTCATGAGGAATTTCGGGAAATTGGCGTGATGAAAGCGATCGGCATCTCCAATTTTCGCATTAGAGGACTGTACATCACCAAGTATTTCATAATTTCTATGGCGGGAATGATGGTTGGCTTTTTGGCAAGCATTCCCTTTGGGGATATGATGCTTGCCAGGGTTTCCCGCAATATGATTATGGCTCGCGTTGGCATTTGGCTGAACCTTGTGTGCGCCATTGTGGCGGCAGTGGCAGTGGTTTTGTTCTGCTATTTATGCACGGGCAAGGTGAAGAGCCTGTCGCCGGTGGATGCCATACGGAAGGGGGAGAATGGGGAGCGGTTTTCCGGGAAGGGTTTCCTTCGCCTGAGCAGGGGGAGGCTGCGGCCAGTGCCTTTTCTTGCAGTCAATGACATATTCAGCGGCTTTGGGAGGTTTCTCTCCATGCTCTTGATTTTTACTCTGGGCATACTGCTTATCATTATTCCGGTAAATAGCATCAATACCTTGCAGTCTGACGGACTGATTGGCTGGTTTAATATGGCTCCCTGCGATCATGTGATAGATAAGGAAACCATATTTACCTCTGCGGGAAATAATCAGGAGAAGATGAAAAAAGATCTGGATACAGTCAGGGATGTGCTGCGGGATGAAGGCATCCGGGCCAAAGTATTTCGGGAAGTGCTGTTTCGGATGGGCATTTCCCATCAGGAAAAGACCACGAGTTCCATAGCCTTTATCGGCGCGGGGGATGTGGAGGCGGAGGCGTACAGCTATCTGGAGGGAACGGCACCCCGGAGGGCGGGGGAGGTGGCCATTACCAAGATGGTTTCCGAAAAAATCGATGCCAAGATTGGTGATGACGTGCAGATTAAGAATGGGAATCAGACGAAGACCTACCGGGTCACGGCCATCAACCAGTCCATGAATAATATGGGGGAAGGCATTCGGTTTTATCAGGAGGAGGCATTGGATTTTTCTTATGCCGCAGGGTGCTTTGGCACGCAGATTCAATATCAGGATGGAGCGGATGATGCGGAAATGGATCGGAGGATGGAGTTTCTGAAAGGGCATTTCAGGGACTGCAAGGTGTATACTGCCGGCGAGTATATTAATCAGATGATTGGCGATGCGGCAGGGCAGATGGATGGTCTGCGCCAGATGATTGTGTTGGTGGTGCTTGTGATCAATATTCTGGTGACGGTGCTGATGGTGAGAAGTTTTATTGCGAAGGAAAAGGGGGAGATCGGAGTGCTGAAAGCCATCGGATTTGGCAATGGCCCTCTGGTAATCTGGCAATCCTTGCGCATTGGCATTGTTTTGCTGATGGCCACGGTATTGGCGGTGCTTCTGTCCACGCCGCTGTCCCAGATATCGGTGGCATATGTCTTTCGGCTGATGGGGGCTTATCATATTGAGTTCGAGATTAAGCCTCTGGAGGTATATGTGCTGTATCCGCTTTTGGTGCTTGCGGTGACCACTGCCACGGGGATGCTTGCAGCCTTGCAGATCAGAAAGATTTCCCCCTCGGAAACCTCGAATATTGAATAGTAGTTGCTGGTTTTGCAACGACTGACAGCTTGCTGGCAGGTTTTACGCATGATGTTTAGAATGGCCGTGGATAGTAACGAATAGTAACAGTAATGCAAGCACACAAAAAATCGTGGCTTGACAAAATAGGAAGGATGTGCAGAATATGAGTGAAGTATTGAAGGTAAAAGATTTGTGCAAGACATATATTATCAACAAGCGGCAAAACAATGTGCTGCGGAATGTGAATTTCTCCGTGTCCCAAGGAGAAATGCTGGCGGTGATGGGGCCTTCCGGCTCGGGGAAGTCCACCTTGCTGTATTCCGTTTCCGGCATGGATTCCTTCACGGCGGGAGAGGTGGAGTTTCAGGGGAGGAACATTGCCAAGATGGGCAAGAGGGAACTGGCTGCGCTGCGCCTGGATGGCATGGGATTTATCTTTCAGCAGATGTATATGCTAAAAAACCTTTCCATTTTGGATAATATCATTCTTCCCGCCTGCCAGTCCCGGAAGAGGAGGGAGAGCCGGAAGGAAGTGGTGTCCAGGGGAGAGGCGCTCATGAGGAAGCTAGGGATTATTGAGAGTGGGGACAATGATATCAATGAGGTGTCCGGAGGGCAGCTGCAGAGGGCCTGCATCTGCCGCAGCATGATGAATCACCCGGATATCATATTTGCAGATGAGCCTACCGGGGCCTTGAACCGCACCTC
>CATKZA010000151.1 GCA_949841235.1 uncultured Clostridiaceae bacterium | reverse complement strand
TCCGTCAATTCATCCAGCACCTGCACGAACATCTTCCTGTCACTGGCAGGAACCTGCAGCACGCCCCGCATTTCCCGCATGGACATGGGCTGATATTCCTTCGATGAAATAAACGCAAACACCGTCTCTTTCTTTTCCTGTAATTCTTCTCTTGTCATACTAATCTCCCATTCCGAATCAGCATGATCTTTCACACCAATCCCCATTTCTAAGCAATTTCTCGCAAGTATCCCCACAAAAAAATCGCATAAGCAGTTTCCTGTGTCGAACCAAGGTTTATTTGCAAAGTTTCTGGAAACCTATGGTTTCTTGCACAAACAGCCAACAGAAACTATCCTATAAACCAACAAAAGGATGCCACAAAAGCAGCATCCTTGGAATTTCCTTTCTACTACATGAACATCTTCAAATTTAACACAATAGAAAGAATAATGAAAATCGCACCCAGTATTCTGGTACCCAGCACCAATCCGCCCTCCATGGAACGGCTCTTATTCTTTCCCCAATAGGATTCCGCACCGCCGCTGATAGCCCCGGTAAGCCCTGCCTCCTTGCCTTCCTGCATCAGTACCAACACGGTAAGCACAACTGCCACGATAATGTATAAAATCGTCAATATTCCTTGAAGTGTCTGAACCATTTCACCAAAACCTTTCCTTTCTCTCTCCGCAGTAATAAAACTTTTGCCCGATCACGGCAACACAAACATGTCTCACGGATTAATATTCTATCATAGAAATACTTCCTTGTAAAGTGCTACTTTCTCACCAGAAGAGATTTCCCTGTCATCTCCTCAGGCTGCTCCAGTCCCATAATCTCAATCAGGGTGGGGGCAATGTCCGCCAGGCAGCCGCCCTCCCTCAGCGTATACGCCTCGTCATAGTTCACCAGGATAAAGGGTACCGGATTCGTGGTGTGAGCCGTATGGGGTGCGCCAGTCTCAGAGTCAATCATCTTCTCCGCATTTCCGTGATCGGCACAGATAAAGAGTACGCCATCCACCTTCTTCACAGCCTCCACGGCCGCGCCCACGCACTGGTCGATCCTCTCCACCGCCGCAACGGCAGCAGGAATCACGCCTGTATGCCCCACCATATCAGGATTGGCAAAGTTTATCACGATCACGTCATATTTGTCAGAGGTGATCGCCGCCGTCAGCCGCTCACCCACCTCCGGCGCGCTCATCTCCGGCTGCAGGTCATAGGTAGCCACCGCAGGGGACTTTACCAGAGAACGCTCCTCGTCCTTGTTGGGTTCCTCCACGCCGCCATTGAAGAAGAATGTCACATGGGCATACTTCTCCGTCTCTGCCAAGCGCAGCTGGGTCTTTCCATTGGCCGCCAGAAATTCTCCAAAGGTATTGACGATATTCTCCTTCTCAAAGGCAATCAGCTTATTGCCGATGGTCTCGTCATAATCCTTAAAGCACACATAAGTCAGGGGCATAAACCCGTTGGCTCTGGGGAAGAAGTCAAAGTCCTCGTCGCAGAATGCTCTGGTAATCTCTCTGGCACGGTCTGGACGGAAGTTAAAGAAGATCACGGAATCCTTTGGCTTAATGGTCGCCACCGGCTTGCCGTCCCTCTCCACGACCGTAGGCACCACGAACTCGTCCGTCACATCCTCCTCATAGGAATCCGCCACGGCCTGCACGCCATCGGAAGCCTTCTTTCCCACGCCTTCTACCAATGCCTTGTATGCCTTCTCCACCCGATCCCAGTTGGTATCTCTGTCCATGGCATAGTAACGGCCATGGACGCTGGCAATCTGTCCCACGCCCAGCTCGTCCATCTTCCCCTGGAGAGCCGCCACAAAGTCCTTGCCAGAAGCCGGAGGCGTGTCACGCCCGTCCAGGAAGCAATGCACGTACACATTCTTAATACCGTTTCTCTTGGCCAGCTCCAGCAGGGCATAGAGGTGGGTGTTATGGCTGTGCACGCCCCCATCTGACAAAAGCCCGAACAGGTGCAGGTCAGAGCCGTTCTCCTTCACATTTTCCACCGCCTGCATCAATGCCTTGTTCTCAAAGAAATCTCCATCTTCAATCGCCTTGGTAATGCGGGTCAGATCCTGATAGATAATCCTTCCGGCACCGATATTCATGTGGCCTACCTCCGAATTGCCCATCTGCCCGTCGGGCAGTCCCACGTCCAATCCGCTGGCCTTTCCCTTCTGGAAGGGGTATTCCTTCATCAGCCCGTCCATCACGGGGGTGTTCGCCTGGGCGATGGCATTGCCCTCGGCATTCTCATTCAATCCATACCCATCAAGTACCATCAATACGACCGGTTTCTTACTCATGTGATAATCCTCATTTCTGCGCTGCCTTTTGCGCATGAAGCAACTTTGTGCCAAGCAGCGCGCAGACACAAATTGCCGTGTGAAAATTTTTATAATCAAAATCGTTTCTTTTTTCCAAAATATTATTATATCGCATCATAATAATTTATGCAAGCCAGAGCACACAATTCTTATTCTTCATGTTCTGTGTAAGTTACTATACACGGCTATTTCTAGAAATAGACTAGAATCGTTGTGCTTGCACATAAGATTCTGGTTCTTTTCTAGAAATATGCTGTGGAGGCTGTTCATCCCATCATAAGGTGCTAGACATCCAGTGGATGTCTGCTCAGCACGGACCGGAACGGAGTGTAGATAGACAAAGCCGCATAGCGGCGGTGCTAGACATCCAGTGGATGTCTGCTTAGCACGGACCGAAACGGAGTGTAGAAACGATGCCGTCAGGCAGCGGGTCTATCGCATGATGAGAGGAACGGCTGTGAATAGTAACCTGTGTAACTATGGAAATCATTCCCTGTTCATGATATAATGATAAGCGGATCGAACATGCAACGAAAAGGAGGTACGACATGTATAAGAGCAAGCGATACGCTTACACCTATGAAGACTGGAATGACGAGGAAAAAGATGCGGAAACCATGATGGAGGAGATTCTGAACGACCCGGATCTGCCCGGACTGGACGAGATCATTATCGGCTGCTGGGGGGAATGCTGGGACGAGGACGAAAGCGCCCAGCCCTTGATCGACGGCATCATCGCGAACAGAGATGCCTTTTCCAAAATCAAAAGCCTTTTCATCGGCGATATGGATTTCGAGGACTGCGAGGTTTCCTGGATCATTCAGGGGGATTATTCCAAACTGTGGGCGGCAATGCCCCAACTGGAAAAACTGGTCATTAAGGGGAGCAGCGGACTGGACTTGGGAGAGATCAGCCACGACAGGCTGGAGCATCTGGAGATTATCTGCGGCGGGCTTCCCACAAAAATCATTCAGGAAATACAGCGGGCGAAACTCCCCTCCCTGCGAGTCCTCACACTGTACATCGGCGTGGAGGAATACGGCTTCGACGGAGACATTTCCACCATTGAAGATCTTCTGTCCCAGTCTGATTTCCCCAAACTGACCTATCTGGGCATCACTGACAGCGAGATTCAGGATGACATTGCGAATACCGCCCTGTACAGCAAATACATTGACCAGATTTATACCCTGGATTTATCCATGGGTACTTTGACAGATAAGGGCGGGGAACTGCTTCTCAGTGAACTGCCCAAGCATTCCAATATCATGCTGCTGAACCTGGAATACCATTTCCTGTCTGACGAAATGATGAAAAAACTGGAGAATCTTGACGGCATAGATGTGAATGTGGATGACCAGCAGGAAGCGGATGAGTATGACGGGGAGACATACTACTATCCCATGCTGACGGAATAGCCACATGATTCTCATCGGCACGCAGGAGGGCAAGCGGACAGACTATATGCGGCGGGCGGCGGCAGCGGAAAACATCCCGCTGGAACTGCTGCCCTGGGATGCTCTGCGGAATCCATCCTCCCCAGAAGAACTATCGAAAAATACTCTGCTCGGCAATCAGGCAATGGAACGGCTGCAGGGAGAGGCTGTGAAAATCGACCCGCCCCCATCCCGGACCTATGAATTACAATGGATGAAGCGGCAGCTGAAGGCATACGGAGATGCACTCAAAGGGCTGGACAGGGCGGAATGCACTTTCCTGAACACCCCGGAGGCCATCTCCCGCCTCTTGGATAAGCGATACGCCAAACATCTCCTGATGGAGAAAGACATTCCCGTGACGGAGATGTTTCCGGAAGAAATTGGCAATTTGGAACAATTGCTGGATCTAATGGAGCGCAGGCGGTGCTATTCCGTCTTCCTCAAGCCCAGATACTTCTCCGGAGCGGCAGGGGTGGCGGCCTTTCGCCTTCACCCAAAGCAAGGCAAATTCTGCCTCTATTCCTCCTGTCGGCTGAAAGACAATGAACTGATCAACACAAAGAAATTAATGCGCACGGAAAATCCCCGGGAGGTCCGCCCCCTGCTAGACAGGCTCCTGACCTTGGACTGCGTGGTGGAACGGTGGCACCCCAAAGCAGATTTTCACGGAAAAAGTTATGATTTGCGCGTGGTTTTCCAATTCGGGCATGTGGCCTTCACCGTGGCCAGACAGTCTGCCGGCCCCATTACGAACCTGCATCTGAACAATCAGGCTCTCCCGGTGAATTGCCTAGGGCTGGCTCCTTCCATTTTGGATGAAATAGAACAGATTTGCGCCCAGGCATGCTCCGCCTTCCCCGGACTATCCATGGCGGGGGTGGACATCCTGCTGGAGCGAGGTACGCTGCGTCCCCGAATCATCGAGATGAATGGGCAGGGAGACCTGATTTACCAAGATATCTATGGGGAGAATCAGATTTACAGAGAGCAGGCCAGACGCCTTCCGGCAAGATAGCCGAGGCAATGCAGACAACCTCGCCTTGGCTCAAAATCTATCCCGGAAGGGAAAAACGGAAAATGCAGTCAGCAAAGATTGAAGGAAGGAAAGTAACGACAAATCGCAGCTGGCAAAGATGACAGGAAGGAAAGTAACGACAAATCGCAATTGGCAAGATGACAGGAAGGAAAGTAACGACAAATCGCAGCTGGCAAAGATGACAGGAAGGATGTCCGATGAATCACGTAAACATGAACAAAGTTGTAGGTCAAATGCATATCTTGTTTGTCTGCATCGACTGCCTGCGCTATGACGTGGCACAGCAGGAGCAGGAAAACAATGGAACGCCGGCGCTGAACCGCTATGGGACATGGCGAAAATGCCAGGCGCCGGGCAACTTTACCTATCCCTCCCACCAAGCCATGTTTGCCGGCTTCTTTCCAGTGGATG
>CATKZA010000150.1 GCA_949841235.1 uncultured Clostridiaceae bacterium | reverse complement strand
AAGTACTGAAACGGTGCATGCTGTTCAGACAATGCTGCGAGGCACATATCCATCGAAACCCTGCAAAGCAAAGTTCCCTTGGGAAAGTCGCAAGTATAAGCGTAGCTTATACTTTATTGTCTAGCGGTGCGTCCAGTTTTCCGTTTCGGATGCAGTGCAATATTTTGTAGCAAAAAACTTTTTGCAATTTTGAATGGTCTGCAAAAATCAAAGGTTCGATGGATAATAAGATATTATCTATTCACATCGACCGTGAATAGTAACATGAGATTTGCAAGCGGGGCTTCGCCACGATTTCGGAAAAGTTGACAATTTTTGGATTTATGGTATCATTAGTTCTGTATGCAAGAGGGGAAGCCAATAGGACTCTTCGCAGCGTTGCTGTGCGTAGACACGAGTTCATGCTTCTAAATATAGAGCGCGGGGAAAGGAATGGGCAGTTTCATGAAAATATCAGTGATCGTTGCTGCATATAATGCAGAGAAATATGTGGAAGAGACATTGGAGAGTCTCTTGCACCAGTCCATGGACGAATACGAAGTGATTGTCGTGAACGATGGATCTTCGGATGGGACGTTGGACATTTTGAGAAGATACGAGGCTGAAAATCCCATCCTCCGGGTGATCGACCAGGAAAACGGGGGACCTTCCGCCGCCAGGAATGCCGGGCTTGACGTGGCTGTGGGAGAGTACGTCTATTTCTTTGATGCCGATGACATTCTGGAACTGGATGCCCTGAGTTCCCTCTACGGGTGTGCGGTGCATATGAAGGCAGATCTGGTGATTGCCAAATATGATATCTTTAACCGCTTTCGCACATTTCCGGTCAATGGCATCAACGCTCTGGTGGAGACGAAGCGTATTAAGAAATATGATCCACGCATTCTGTGGACTTTCTCCCTGTGCAATAAATTATTTCGGCGGGAATTGATTGAGGAGCATTCCCTGCGCCTGCCCCCCATTTCCTACTCGGAGGATGGGGCCTTTCTGATGGAGTACATCTATCATACCAAGAGGATTACCGGGCTGGACAAGGTGGTGTTCCACTACCGCAGGATGTATGACGGGATACCGGAGTCCATCACCGCCTCCGTGTCCCCCCAGAAGATTCGGGATTACATTGAGGCTCACAGGCTCATTTACCAGTCTGCGGAGAGAAGCCTGCTGAAGGATTATCCCCGCTTTGCCACCCTGGAAGAGGTGGCGGAGAAGGAGGAGGATATCCACAAATATCTGAATGAGATTGGCAGGAAGGAATTGCAGATTCTTTTAGATCAGTTTTACGCTAAGTTCTGGAAGCTGGAGCAGGATACGGTGCAGCTTTTGGTGGACGAGATCAATGCCAGGCTGTCCATGCTGGATATGCGGGATATTTCCATCCTCCAGGATGGCCATCCGGAATTTTCCCTCTTCCATATTCCGGTTTCCCAGGAGGAAGTGCTGGCTCAGGCCCACTTCACCGTGGTTCTCTATGGGGACGAGGGGAGCCGGGAGGACTTTCTGAATACATTGGACAGTCTTCTGCTGCAGAATCTGGTGACTATGATTCTGGTGGTGCCCAGTTCCGCAGAGGAGATGATTCGGGAGCATGACATGATGCAGGGGAATATTTGCTTCCTGGAGGCTGACAGCGAGAGGGAATTGTTTTATCAGGCACTGCGTCAGGCAAAGACGCCCTATATCACCTTTGGTGCCAGAAAGATTGCCTATGTGAACAATGCCTTCAAGTACGTGGTGAAGAGATTTATCAAGTCTTCCGCAGACTTTCTGATTGAATTGATCTATCACAGGAATTATGGGGATATTCAGGCGGTTCTCTTAAACCGCAGGGCTATGGATTCCCTGAAGCTGGGCATTGAGGAGAATCCATTTCTGTGCATGGACAATACCTTGGGAAACAAATTTTTCAGGGTGGATTTTTTGCGCCAGTTTTCTTTTGATGAGGAGAGGCATCTGAAAGAGTATTTGAAAACCTTTTACCGCACGGGGTATTTCCCTTTCAAGAATGACGGCGTGGTTCTCTACGAGGATCAGGAGGAGAATTTTACCGAGTATGTGGGCACGCCCCAGACCATATCCTTTATGAAGGAATATTTGCGGGAGAAGCCGGCAGATCTGAACAGCCCGGAGATTATGAGGAATCTGAACGAGATCTTGGTCAAATTGGCACATTTCCCCACAGAAAATGTGTTCCAATTGATTTATAAGAAGATCGTCGCCCTGATTAAGAAGCACAGGGTAGAAGACAAGGTGCTTTTCATCTCCATTCGGAAGGATGGGGAATTGGAGGGGAATGCCAAGGCACTCTATCCCCACATTAAGGGAAAGAAGGTAGTCTGCGCCAAGATGTTGCCCCACAGCAAGATGACGGAGTTAAAGTTGTATTATCAGGTATATACCAGCAAGGTGATTGTGACGGATGACTATGTGCGGTATCTTCGTTATTTCCAGCTGAAGGAGAATCAGCGGGTGATCCAGCTCTGGCATGCCTGCGGCGCATTTAAGAAGTTCGGGCAGCGGGGTACGAATATCTCCGTCTTTTTGGACAATGCCACCCATGCCCAGTACAATCTGGTGTCGGTGAGCAGCGAGAAGATTCGGTCGATTTATGCGGATGCCTTTAATATTGACATTCATAAAGTGAAGTCTCTGGGGTGTCCCAGGACAGACTATTTCTATGATGAGAAGTGGATTGGGGATACCAGGGAGAGGATTTATGCCTCCCATCCGGAGTGGCGGGACAAGAGCGTGATCATCTATGCCCCCACTTTCCGGGACGTGGACGGGAACCGTTCGGAATTTCACCCGGAATTAGACTTTGGCTGGCTGTCAGAACAGCTTCTGCCGGATCAGCTGTTCCTGGTATGCCCCCACCCGGTAATGAAGAATGCCATTGTGGAGGGCGAATATGCCAATGTGAAGGTGGTGAGGGATTTTTCTACCAATGACCTGATGCATATTTCCGACATGCTGATTACGGATTATTCTTCGGTAATCTTTGAGTATGCCCTGCTGAAAAAGCCGATTGCATTCTTCTGCTATGATATGGCCAACTATAACCGGGGATTTTATCTGAATTATCCTGACGATTTGCCGGGAGAGGTGTATGAGACCCAGGATGAATTGGCAGATTTTCTCCGAGCCAGGGACAGGCATGTGCTTACAGAGAGGTATAATAGTTTCGTGGAGAAGTATATGTCTGCCTGTGACGGGCACAGCTGCGAGAGGATTGCAGGGGTAATCAATTCCTATATGGAGGTGGGAAAGCATGAGTGAGAATAGCATCACATTTCTCAGCAACCGGGGGGCGGGGCTGAATTCGGACATGAACTTGCTGGAGAAGAATCTTGTGGATATGGCGGGGCAGGATGGCTTTTCCACAAGATTCTTCCTGAAAAACGAGCGGAGGAAGAATCCCATGGCAAGGCAGGGAATCGAGCGTGCAAAGCTGGAGTTTTGCCGGGAACTGGCAAACGTGGTTTGTGCCGATGCTTCCCTGGCCAAGGGCATGAAATTTCAGGAGGGGGTGCGGATTCTCTTAGCCTCTCCCTATGATTACCAGTTTAAGAATGGGATGTTCTTGAAAAAAAAGGGCAAGAAGGGCACGGGTTTTAAGACATTTCGCAGATTCACCCATGTGGTACCGGGCTGCCCCTTTACGGCTCAGCTCATGAAGGATGGGTACTATATGGAGCGTACGGAACTGCTGGAGGGCATCTGCCTCCCCTTTGTGTGGGATATGAACAGACCGGAGAGGCAGAGGGAGATGGCAGAGGAGATTGGCTTTTATTTTCCTGCCGTGGGAGAGAAGAAGGTTCTTGCCCTTCTGCTGAACCGGGAGAGGGAGAGCAGGAGAAATTGCTTGAAAAGTTTTGATTTGAAGGGCTTTTTGGACTACTTGGGGGAAGGCTGGTTTGTGATTACCAATGTGGAGGAATTGATGGAGAATGCCTATACCCTTAGTGCCAAGTATCGAAATTCCTTCGGATATGTGAAGAGGATCATGTCGGAACAGGACATCCTTTATGTGGCAGATGCCATGGTGACCAACAATGGGCGATATGCCGGTTACTTCGCTTCGAAGCACAAGCCCTTATACTGTCTGAAATACAGGAGAAGCCATTTTGAAAAATATATGAAGGCATATCATCCGGCCATGTATGTGGGAAGTTTCAGGGACTTGATGCAGGTCAATTTCTCCAGTGAGGGCGTGCCGGAGGGGCAGAGGGAGTTTGACAGGCTATTCGCCTATCCGGAGCTGAAATGTCCCTATGATGCCATTGGCGCATTATTACAGAAAAATGGGAGATAGCGCTTGTTGGATTAATTCAAATAGTCGGTAGATAAAATAATTATCTACCGACTATTTCATTTCTCCTCTTTGCCATATATTTCCCGGACGATATAGATAGGACGATCTTTGATTTCGGCAAAGAGTACGGCGATGTATTCTCCGATGATGCCAATCACTATGAGGGTGACGGCAAACATGAAGCACAGTGCCACGATGATGGTGGAATATCCTGCCGGCGCACCGTTGATCAGTTTGTTGGCTATGGTAAATACCATTAGGATGAAGCCCAGCATCGCCACTAGAATGCCGGAGTATACGCCTAATTTCAGTGGAAGGTCGGAAAAGCTGCACAGGGCATTGATGGAAAAGTGGAGAAGCTTGCGGAGGCTGTATTTGCTCTCGCCGGCTGTCCTTTTTCCAGCATTAAATTCCAAGGTGGTTTTGCGGAAGCCCACGCTTTGGACGTAGCCGCGCAGATATCTGATTTTTTCCCGATAGTCTCTGCGCAGCACCTCTGCAACGTTTGCCGATAAGGCGAAAAAGTCTGAGGAATTGTTCTCAAACTTGATGGGAGACAGGAGGTTCAGCACCTTATAGAATGCCTTGGATGTAATGGATTTGATGAGGCCAGCATCGGCATTTTTGCCTCGAATCATGGAGATGACTTCGTACCCTTCTTGGAATTTTGCAATGATTTCCGGAATGCTCTCCGGCGGGTGCTGGAGGTCGGCATCCATGCATACGATGCCATCTCCTGCGGCGTGGTCAATTCCTGCAATCATTGCGGCTTCATGGCCAAAGTTACGGGAAAAGTCAATTACTTTGATTTTAGGGTTTCCCGCAGCAAATTGCTTTAGCAGCTCGATGCTTCTGTCAGCACTTCCGTCGTTGACGAAAATGAGTTCGTAATCCCAGATGCAATGTTTCAAGATCTCAACGGTCGTTTTGTGAAATTGTTCCAGGGAGAGTTCTTCATTATATACGGATACCACCAC
>CATKZA010000149.1 GCA_949841235.1 uncultured Clostridiaceae bacterium | reverse complement strand
TGCCGCAAATCCCGCCATCCGGCAGATGTACATTAACGGGCACTTCTGCTATGCCTATAAATTCGGCATCATTACTAACGGACTTGGCATCGTCAGGGACATCAGCTTTTATAACAGGGACTTTCTTAAGGCACATCCTGACATCAATCCCAAGACATTTATCAATATATCCGCAGTTTAAAACCTTTAATTGCGTAAATCCGTTTTTCTATACGGTTTCTCCGGCAGATTTTTCCATCTGCTTTATTCCCATGCCCTGAAATTCTGCTTTTACATCCCCCCCTCTAAACTTCCAGTGATAATCGAATTTTACCTTGTTGGAAGCAGGATTATAAACCAGTTTCGCAATTGCCTAATGATAAGAAGAAGCCATTGACTGAACTGCCACACAATTAAACTAAGGCGCTTAAACAATTCTTAGTGTACGGATTCGTGATGCCACTTATTTGTGCTTGAAAAGGCAGAACTTACACTGATTTATATGCTGTCTAAAACGAAGAGAGTTATTACAACTCCTCCTCCCGTGCTTTGTAGTATAGCTTCTTGCAAGCTATTTTACAGCACAACGTGGAGAGTTGAAACACTTTCATTACTATTTGTGCCGCCAACTGAAAGGCGGCGGAATGGAGATTTATATGAAAATGCCAAGAAAATATGTTTTCCCTGATCCAGATGACAGATCAAAAAACGATCCGAGCATCATAGTGGATAGTAAAAAAGTTTTAGGAATCTATAACCAAGAGCATGGTGATGATGAAGACATGCAAAAGGTAACACAAAAAGTTCAAGATTGGTTTAAAGAGAAAGCAAATGAGAACAAATGGGACGAAATAAGTTTCTCTGGTGGACAATGTATTCTAAAAAACAACTTTACAAAATAACAATATGTTTATACAGGGCAGTTGGGACAATCATTGCACTGCTCTTTTCTATGCGAAAATATCTAAAAATACAAGCAATAAGAAAAAACCAAAGGAGGCAATCCATGACGGACAAGAAGATTGAAATCCTACAGGACGAGAACGGCCGATTGCGGAGGGCGCTGGAACAGGTGAGGCACCTGACTTCTGATGGCGTTGCGCAGTACGTGGACGATTACGAGAGGTCGAATCGGGAGCTGCTTATCGAATTAAGGGAACTGAGGGAGAATTACAGGAAGGAAGTTGAGAAGGCCGGGAAGATGGTGAAGGAACTGAGGGGAATTTGGAAGGTCGAGAAGTCAGGGAGATTCAGGAGATGGAAGCTATGGAAGAAGCGGGGTTTTGGGAAGAGGTAGGGATATCTGATTGATGATTTTCAAATGAATAAAAGGTTGATATGGGTGTGTGAGATTACAGCACCCTTTACTATTGTAGAATTTAATATAGATGGAGTGTGAGACAAAATAGAAGATTTGGTGAAAGAAAATAAAATATTAAAACAAACAGATTTATATGAGATACTGCCATTTCAGGAAACAAAGGTAAAAAGGTTAATTAAATCTGGTTAGCTACCATTAGTAAAAGTAGGAAAAGATTACATCACGACATTTAACATTTTAGAAGATTGGATTAAATCGCATATAGGAGAGGAGATATTCTTTTGAATTGACACTAAAAGAGGCGAATGATATAATGCTATATGTCAGAATATTATTTGCCTTTTGTATTGTTTGTGTCAATGAGGTGATTAAATGAACAGTATATCGGCAATTATAAATGAAATGAGTATCAAGAACCGCTCTGATGGGCGGTTTGAAGGAAGAATTACGGTACATGGCAGGAGAAAGAGTTTTTATGGTGCAACTAAGGTGGAGTTGAAGCAGAAGGTAAAAGAATACCTCCAGAAAGTTGAGCATGGATACAAAGAGCCAGAAAAGATCAGGCTGAATGATTATATTGAGTATTGGCTAAAGGCTTATAAGTGGAATAAAATTGAGCCTTCCTCTTACACAAGATTGTATAAAGTTTATGAGTATCAAATAAAAGATACAATAGGTAAGCAGATGATAGGCAGTATTGAAACCTCTGATATACAGAGACTTATTGATGATTATGCCAATCCGTATAATAAAAATGTCAAACCGCTTGCCTTATCTGGACCGAAGAAGATTGTTCATTTGTTGAGACCTTGTTTAAACAGGGCGGTTGCAGATGGGATTATCCAGAAAAATCCATGCGAAGATGTTGTCCTTCCAGTCGAGAGTTGCATCCAGACTCATACGAAGTTGCAGGTTGCTCTGTCAGATGCAGAAATTGAGGAGTTTAAGGTCGTAGCGTTAGAAAGGTATAAGACAACCAATGAATATAAAAGCAGAGATGCTTTTGTGCTATTACTGATGCTGAACCGTGGACTGCGTGTTGGGGAGGCAGTTGCTTTGAAATGGAGCGATTTTGATATTGGGGATAGGATAGTCCGTATCAATAAAACGCTACAGAGAAATATACAGGACTTTTCAAATGCAAGGGATGGAGCAAGAAGAAAGACATATTCAAGAGTCAAAAACTCTGCTAAAACACATTCTGGTGTCAGGATATTAAAGTTAAACGATTCTGCCATATATTATATTTCTGAATTAAAAGCATACGATGCTAGGAATGGCATAAAGTCACCGTATCTTTGCAGCACGCATAACGGAACAATGACAACGCCTAGAAATTTACAGCGCAGCCTTGATAGGATAGTCAAGCGTACAAGCATAGCTGAAAAGGTGAGTCTGCATACTCTCAGGCATACTTTTGGCTCTGTGCTTGTCAGGCGTGGCGTGGGAATAGAAATTGTCAGCGAATTAATGGGTCATGCCAACATTACAATTACATACCAGAAGTATATCCACGTAGTGAAGGAGCAGAAGATTAAGGCTATGGACATGATTAATGTGTGCTGAATTGGATAAGTGCATCTTTTGGGGTCAGATTGGGGTCAAACCGTTTTAGGTGTGTGGAAAACCTAGTAAATATAAGGGTTGTAGGCATTTAAACAGGGGTTCGATTCCCCTCAGCTCCACTTTGTGGAAAAATGCCATGATTATTGGTTTTAGAAAGATCCAATCATTGTGGCTTTTTTTGCTTTATAGGATAAATAAGAGAATCTCGCAAGGCGGCAACGATGGGAGGATGAATATGAGTACCTTTGGCGTAAGTTTAAAAAAAGTAGTGGACGATAGTTATGATATTGAAATCGGATATGATTTGCAGGAATCTCTGATCGGGGATTTGAGGGCAGGCCTGGTGGGGGATTTGCGAAAATTTGCAGTGATTACGGACAGCAATGTGAAGGGACTGTATGCTGACAGGATTTGCGGCATGCTGGAGGAGGCCGGATATCGGGCGCAGATATTTTCCTTTCCGGCGGGTGAGAAGAGCAAGACCAGGGAGACAAAGGCGGAACTGGAGGATGCCATGCTGGCGGCGGGCTTTCGGCGGGACTGCTGCGTGATTGCGGTGGGCGGCGGCGTGGTTACGGATCTGGCGGGCTTTCTGGCGGGAACCTATGGGCGGGGCGTGCCTTTCATCAACTATGCTACCACCCTGCTGGCGGCGGCGGATGCCTCCGTGGGGGGCAAGACTGCGGTGGATACCCCGCTGGCCACGAACCTCATAGGATTATTTAACCAGCCGGAGAAGGTATACCTGGATATTGCTACCTGGAAGACGCTGTCTGCCAGGGAGGTTTCCAGCGGCATGGCGGAGACCATCAAGCATGCATGCATGGCAGACCGGGAGATGTTTGGCTATCTGGGGGAGCATATGGAAGAAATTCTCCGGGTGGAGAGGCAGGCTTGCGAATATATTGCGGAAAAGAACTGCCAGATTAAGTATCATGTGGTGGAGCAGGACGAGACGGAGAGCAGCGGCCTCCGGGAGATTCTGAACCTGGGGCATACGGTGGGACGAGCCGTGGAGACGGTGAGCGGTTATGGATTGCTTCACGGTGAGGCGGTTGCCATCGGCCTGGTGGCGCAGATGCATCTGGCGGAGAGGCTGGGCTATGCCACCCGGGGAGACAGGGAGGCGGTGAAGGATTTGCTAGAGAGGGCAAAGCTTCCCACGGAGATTCCATCTTCCATAGACCGTGAGGCATTGGTGAGGAAGCTGTATACGGATAAGAAGGTGAAGAATGGAAAACTGCGCTTCGTGGTACAGAAGGGAATCGGGAGCGTGGTAGAATTTGAGGAGGGCGTGTTTGCCACTCCGGTGGAGGAGGAAGTGGCCAGGGAAATTATAATGGAAATGTAATATTTATATTTCGCTATTTTGGATAGCGGAAACTGTTCCTGCATCAAAAGATTCAGTGGATAAACGCTGGGGAATGATAGTGGAAGAACCGAAGATTTTCTTGTATGATAATGACGGAGGTGTTAATTATGACAGAACTAGAAAAATGCAACAATGGAGAATGTTATAACTGTCACGACAAGGTTTTCGGCGGTGTCATCGTCCTGCCGGGGGTGACGATTGGAAATGGCTGTGTGATTGGCGCAGGGAGCGTAGTAACAAAAGATATTCCCGACAATTCGCTTGCGGTAGGCAATCCCTGCCGCGTAATCCGTGAAATCAACAAGGAGGGTGTATGATGTTAAAGCTAGCTGCATTTGATTTTGACGGCACGATCGCTGATACGCTCCCCATGTGCATAAAAGCATTTCGTATGAGTGTCCTGCCCTATATTGGCTATGAAATCAGCGAAGCAGAAATTGCGCAGATGTTCGGGCTGAATGAAACAGGCATGGTTAAAAAGGTGGTTAAGCAAGATTGGGAAGCGGCGTTAAACGATTTTTATTCCAATTACGAATTGCTGCATAATGAAATCACAAAACCCTTTGACGGCATATTAGATTTATTCGATTTCATGGCAAAATCAGGAAAACAGAGAGAGATTGGAAGAGGAGAATATCCTGTTTTGTCCTTTTTCAGTTCATAAAGCCTGCACAAAATCAGCAATGCTTTTTCCTGCCATTCTTCCCCTTTTGTAAAATGAAAAAACAAAAACTGTTTATTCTCCACGACACTGTCTACGAACGGTTAACGCTTTTCTTCTTTTGCAACAGAGGGAAAGGTACTTAGTATGTCTGTCTGGGAAGATGAGGAAAGTGTTTCAAAGTGGAGGAACTGCATGGAACACCGTCAAAGTCAGAAAGAGGGAAGAACAGAAGATTTCATTGATTATGCAATCACAGTGGTTAAACCTGTGCGCCAGTATACAATGAATGCAAGAAAAGATGCTCCAACGGACTCTAACAAATATTTTGGTATGGAGGTGTGAAATGCAGTATATAAGTCATTACAAATCCCCTATGGGGAATATTCTTTT
>CATKZA010000148.1 GCA_949841235.1 uncultured Clostridiaceae bacterium | reverse complement strand
CAAATTGAGACTTGCGTGGTCTTTAATCCCAATCCCGGGGGATTCAAGCTGTCCATCCGCAGCTGCGTCAAGGAGACGAAGGCCAATGAACTGGCGGAGTATCTCTGCGAGGGGCTGGGAAATGGCGGCGGCCATCCCACCAAGGCCGGGGGCTTTATCGCTGAGAACTTATACAGTGACTGGTATGGGGAGCGGGACTTCCTTGAGGTGATGATGGAGAGGACGAAGCAGTATTATCATGACTTTGAGATTATCTACGCCAAGAACCATGAGGTGGATATTCAGGAATTTGAACGGTATCAGAAGAAGAATGTTCTGGTGGGCATGGCCGTGGCCTCTGAGTTTATCAAGATTGGAACGCCGATTCTGGTGAGGACGCTGGAAGGGGATGTGAATCTGGTGGTGGATGAAGAACTCTACCTGATGATTGGCATCGAGGGAGAGGTGTATCCCATCAAGCGAGAGAAGTTTGAAAAATCCTACCGCATGGTGGAGGGAGATCCCCATATGAAGATCGAGTATGCCCCCACTGTCCGGGATAATATTTTTGGGGACGTGTACCAGCTGATGAAATATATGAAGACCTGTCAGGCTACGGGGGAGACGAAGATTTATGCCAAGCAGCTGCAGAAGAATATCAAGGTCTTTACCAGCTGGGATGAATCCAAGTATTACCGGGGCGTGGTGGGAGATTATCTGGTGGTGCGGGAGGATGATTTCCACGACATTTACGTGGTGCGGGAAGATATCTTCTACGAAACATATGAAAAGATAGAGTAACGGGAAAGACTTCGCACTTTTTAATGGGAGGAAATGGGCATGAAATATGCGGCATTTATCAGTTATCGCCACGGCGGCATTGACGAGAAGGTGGCAAAGCAGGTATTCCGCCTGCTGGAGAAATACCGGGTTCCGAGGAAGCTGGCGAAGAAGATTGGCAGGAGGAATATAGGACGGGTCTTTCGGGATTCGGAAGAATTAAAAGCCGGTAGTGATCTATCGGCTCTTATTAAGAGTGCCTTGGATGAGACGGAATGGCTGATTATCGTGTGTACCAAGCGTTTCAAGGATTCTGTGTGGTGCATGGAGGAAGTGGAGCATTTTCTGGAAATCCGGGGGCGGGATCGAATCATTACCATTCTGGTGGAGGGAGAGCCTGCAGAGAGCTTTCCCAAAGTGCTTACGGAGGTGGAGCGGGACGGAAAGATGGTCTCCATTGAGCCTTTGGCCGTGGACATTCGGGATGACGACGAGAGGAAGATACTCAAGAACATCCGCCGGGAGCAATTCCGATTCCTTGCGGATATGCTGGAGGTGGATTATGACGACCTGTACCAGAGGGAGCGGGAGCGTCGCCTGAGGCGGGTGATTGCGGTATCCGGATCCATGGTTGCCGGTGCGGGAGTCTTTGCCGGCGTGGTGATGGCGAAGAATATGCAGCTGGAGAAGGCATATACGGCGCTGGATCAGTCCAACCAGCAGACACTGCGGGGAGAGTCCTATTATTTGGCAGAATATGCCCAGGAGGCATATCAGAATGCGGATAGGAAGACGGCGGTGAAGCTGGGGTTGGAGGCTTTGCCGAAGGACTTGAAGAATCAGGAGAGGCCCTTCGTGTCCAATGCCATGCGGGCCCTGACAGAGGCTATGGGAACCTATGATGTGAGCGTGGGGTACCAGAAGGAGCAGCTTCTGGAAGAGGAAGAGGAGGCCTTTGACACGAAGGTGCAGGTGAGCAGGGATCAGAAGGTGGCATTGGTGGAAAAGTATTACTCTGCTGCCAACAATGTCCTGAAGAGGGATGTGACCCTGTATTCCCTGGCGGATTCTAAGAAAATCTGCTCCTATCCTCTGGAGAATGTGAGCCGGGCATTTTATGCCAACAGCACCAGGGGGGCGGTTCTCCTCTCTGACAGCAAGACCCTGCTCTATGCGGGGACGAAGGGTCTGGTCTCCGTGGACATTTATTCCGGCAAGGAGAATTTCAAGGGAAAGGGCATCTCTGATCTGGCAGTGAGCCAGAAGGAGGATTTGATTGTGGGGGTGGACTACAACAAGGGGATTCTCTACTCCTACCAGATGGATGGAGAGGTACTTCTGGAATGCGAGCTGGGAAACGATATCGAGTACACGCTGGGAGATATCAGCCCGGATCACTCCAAAGTTGCCCTAGCGGCATCCACCGACAAGATTAGCGGCATCCTTCTTCTGGATACCGCCACCGGCGAGAATAGCTTTATCAATCAGGATGGCACTTGCCAGGAAATTGTCTTTACTTCCGATCAGAATATCTGCTTCCTTCGGACGGATCGCCAGGCGAGCTTGAAGCATATTGTGGAATATGACTTGACCAAGGGAAAGGAGAATTATCTTTGCGATGCCAACTGGAACCTGCAGTCCATGGCGATAAGCGGCAACCGCTCTTGCTTCTACTATCGGGGAACCAAGCTGTATGAGGTGGATCAGAAGTCTGGAGATGCCATCTGGAAGTATAATTTCCCCTCGGACATTATCTCCGTGATTTGCGGGGGAAAGACGGTGGGGGTTTCCTGCAAAAATGGCAGCATTTACTTTTTTGATTTGGATAGCAAGAAACTGATCAATTCCCAGTCGGGAAATGGGGAGCCCTTTTACTTCACCTATGTGGATGATTCCTATGCCGCCCTGCGGGATTACTGGGGAAAGATGGTGCGCATCTACCATCGAAAAGAACAGGGTCAGGAAAAGGGGAAGAAAAAGGAACTTTTCGCTACGGAGGATCTGATTCCGGACAGATGGTATACCTGTTCCCCCGGAAGCCAGCATTTCATCCTGGGAACCCAGAAGGATGGCGTGAGGCAGCTGTGGGTGATGAACAGCGAGACCATGGAGGTGGAGCAGTCGGTTCCTATGACCAGCCTGGGCTACCAGACCTTTGACAACCTTACCATTGATATGGCGGATAATGGGTATTTTTCCGTGCGGGATTACGCCACCTATGTGAATCGGCATTTCGATGTGTCCACCATGAGCGGCACGCTGGAATATGACGATGATGCCTATTATCTGTACAATGAGAAGCGGAATCAGTTCTTTCTCACCAAGGATCAGCAGGTAATTCTGTACGATGCCAAGACGGGGGCGGAGCATAAGCGATGGGATATTCCGGAGAAATATAACCGGGGCATCGTGATTGGACAGCATCAGGTCTTTAGCAGCGACAGCGAGATTTGCATTGTGGATGAGAAGACGAAGAAGGAGAAGGTCATTAAAGACGGGGAACTGTATTCCTTCCACGAGGAGCGGGCTCTGGTATTCTACAGGAATCCCGATGGGACGGAGTGGTTCGTGTATTCCCTGGAAGAGGGCAAGGTGGTGTGCCGGGGCAAGGCGGGGGATTACGCCAGCACCATGTTCTTTGGGGATAACAGATATTTCCTCAATGACTATTCGGAAGTGTACGATATGGCTACCTGGAAAAAGGTGCTGGATCTGTCGGAGATTAGCAATGGGGTGTACGGCGTGGCCACCACTGCCAGCCTGCCCTATTTCGTGGTATGGTACCAGGATAGCGATGCCAAGAGCACCGGCAAGGCCGGGGGTTCCAATGTGGCATACCTCTATGACAAGCAGCACCCGGAGGAGATCATCGGGGAGATTCCAAACTATGTCACTACCACCAGCGACGGGGAAGTGGTGGTATACGACGGGGCTCAGAACCTGTATAAGAGTCCCCTGTATTCCTCCGAGGAAATCTTGAAGATGGCCGGGGAATATGTGGGAGATATGGAATTTTCCAAGTATCAGAGAGAGAAGTATCATTTGTATTAATGAAAAGCAGGATTTGTATTGCGGGAGCAATATACGGGAAAACATGGCAGAAATGAGGAGGAATCATGAAGTCCGTATTAGGGTATGAGACGGTGGATTACGATAGGGAGCATCATGCATTGGTCATCGTGGATCAGACCAAATTGCCGGGGGAGGTGGATTTTCTTTCCCTGACTAGTCTCAGGGAAATCCGGGATGCCATCTATCATCTGAAAGTGCGGGGGGCGCCGGCAATCGGCGTGGCCGCCGCCTATGGTCTGGCGGCGCTGGGCTGGCGTATTGAGGCAGATACGGCGGCAGATTTCATGAAACAATTATCTAGACATCGGGATGATCTATGTTCAGTCCGACCCACCGCCGTGAATTTATCCTGGGCATTGCATCGGGTCTATGGGGCATGTGAAGATTTTTTGAATCGGAAACCGGGAGAGGCTCAGGGCAGGCCGGAAGGGGAGAAAATCCATAAACTTCGGGAGGTGCTTCTCCGGGAGGCAGATAGAATGAAAGAAGAAGATGCGGATATCTGCCGGAGAATCGGGGAGCATGGATTGGATTTGCTCAGGCCGGGAGATGGGATTCTGACCCACTGCAATGCGGGGCAGCTTGCCACCTGCCGGTACGGAACTGCCACGGCACCCATTTATCTGGGGCAGGAGCGGGGATATGGATTTCATGTGTATGCGGATGAGACCAGGCCCTTGCTCCAGGGGGCCAGGCTTACCGCTTTTGAACTCCAGTCCGCCGGGGTGGATGTGACCCTGATCTGTGACAATATGGCGGCCTCCCTGATGGCTCAGGGGAAAATCCAGGCAGTGCTGGTGGGTTGCGACCGGGTGGCGGCCAATGGGGATACTGCCAACAAGATTGGCACTTCCATGGTGGCGGTGGCGGCCAGGCATTACCGGATTCCCTTCTACGTGTGCGCTCCCCTCTCCACCATTGACAGGGATACCCCCACGGGAAGGGAGATTCAGATCGAAGAGCGTCCGGCGGAAGAGGTGACCCGGATGTGGTACCGGCAGCCTATGTGTCCGCCGGGGGTGAAGGTGTATAATCCTGCCTTTGACGTGACCGACCATTCACTGATTCATGGATTTATCACCGAATTGGGGGTATTCTCCTCGCCGGAAGAGATTTGAACCATGGATTCTTGTGAAGGAATCCATGGTTGCCATAAGCGGCAAATTCGTGGAAAGCAGCCGCCGAATGGCTGAAAATGGAATGGCTCGGGTAAAATTTCTTGTAAGAGATGGTAAAATATGGTATGATGACATTTGAGTTGCTATCCTATAGAATTTCATCGGAAAAAGATGGATTTCACAGTTGGAATTTTTGTGTATAAATGAGAAAATAATAGTATATAAATACACGAAAGAAAGAGAGAGTTCTATGGTTGCAGAATCTGTATTAAATTATTTGATGGAAATATCTGTGCTTAGTTTTGTTGTTCCAGTGGTGATTTTGCTCACATGGCGTCTGCGCACGGTAAGGAATCTGATGCCCGCCCTGTGGGGGGC
>CATKZA010000147.1 GCA_949841235.1 uncultured Clostridiaceae bacterium | reverse complement strand
CATCCACCGGCACGGCAAACACATTCGCCGCCACCCCCAAGAGGAGGGCAATAATCAGACCAGTAGCACCGATAATGACCGCCGCCAATAAAATAGTATTCATATCATTCTCCTCCTCTCTACACGATTCCTGCAAATCCGCAGAATGCAATGGCCATCAGGCTGGCCGTTACCAGTACGATCGGAGTACCCTTGAAGGACTCCGGAATGTCATTATGCTCAATCCGTTCACGGATTCCTGCCAGAATCGTAATGGAAATCAGGAAGCCGATGGCGGTAAAGAAACCGCTGGCCAAGCTAAATCCAAAATTATATCCATCCGTAATATTGTTCATAGCCACGCCGAGAACTGCGCAGTTCGTAGTAATCAGCGGAAGGAACACGCCCAATGTGGCATGGAGGGCCGGCATAAACTTTTTCAGCACCATCTCCACGAACTGAACCAGTGCCGCAATGATCAAGATAAATGCGATGGTCTCCAGAAATTCCACATGCAGGGGAACCAAAATCCCATAATAAATCGGATAGGTAATGGCGCAGGCAATGGTGATGACAAACGTCACCGCAGCACCCATTCCTACTGCTGTCTCAACCTTCTTTGATACTCCAAGGAATGGACAGATGCCGAGGAACTGACTAAGTACCACATTGCTCACGAGCATTGATGAAATAATAAGCACAAATAATTCTCCAATCACTTAAATCACTCCTCCTTTACTCTGATTTGTCAGCGGAAGCCTTTGCCGCCGCTTCCTTTGCCGCTTTGGCTGCCGCCGCCTTTTCCTTGGCCGCCTGTGCCGCAGCTGCTTTGGCCGCAGCCCGCTCAGCCTCAATAATTCCCTTGTTGGCTACTGCGCCGCATCCTGTACATCCGGCACAGTTTCCACCGCATGACAGGCTATCATCCCCTTCCACATTGGTAGCGGAAGGCATCTTCAGCTTATTCTGCAATGCCGTCAGGAATGCCAGAACCAGGAATGCTCCCGGAGCCAGCACGAAGAACGTAATATGAAAATCATCCGGTATAAAGGTCTTTCCAAATATCGCGCCCGCACCTAGAATCTCACGGCAAATGCCGATGCAGGTCAGGCCGAAAGTAAAGCCCAATCCCATGCCGATTCCGTCAAAGATAGAGGCTACCGGCCCATTCTTGGAAGCATAGGCCTCCGCTCTTCCCAAGATGATGCAGTTAACAACGATCAAGGGAATGTATACGCCCAGCGCCTGATCCAGAAACGGAATATATGCCTTCAAAAGCAACTGGATCATTGTCACAAAAGAAGCAACCACTACGATAAACCCGGGAATGCGCACCTTATCAGGTATCACATTGCGGAGCAGTGAGATAAACAGGTTAGATAACACCAGCACCGCCGTCGTAGTAAGTCCCATGCCCAATCCATTGATGGCGGAAGAAGTTACCGCCAGGGTAGGACACATGCCAAGCATCATTACAAAGGTGGGATTTTCTGTAATGATACCATTTTTCAAACGTTCCATACAAGTATTCATAGGTTTCCCTCCTTATTATTTTAATGATGCGATGAACAGCAGAACTCCGTCAACCGCCCTGGTGACAGCGCTGCTTGTAATCGTTGCGCCGCTAATGGCATTGATGGTAGCGTTGTCCGCACTGCCGGAGCCATCCTTCACCACATTGACATCCTGCTCTGTCGTCATGCCAATATACTGCTTATTCCAATCCTCACTGGAAGAATTCTGCCCCAGACCAGGAGTCTCATTGGTGCAGTCCGTAATCTGGATGCCGATAATCTTGCCATCGCCGTCGATGCCCAGAGCCAGCTTCACTGCCCCGCCGTAGCCCTTGCCGCTGCAAGTCGCCACATAGCCACCCTTGTCAGCCACCATCACCTCCTCGATGATGACATCTGACAAATCCTGGCCGGAAGCTGTCTTTACCTTGCCGCCCTCCAGATTCTTCTGAAATTCCTTCAACTTCTGGTCAACTTCCTTGTCGGCACTGAACTTGGCATCCTTATAAACTGCGCCATAAGCTTCTATCTTGGCATCCTCATTTCTCTTCTCAATGATGCCCTCGGTGATAAAGTACACGCCGCCCAGAAGAATGCCGGCCACCAAGGTGATGACAAAAAGGCATATGGTGTCATGTACTAACGTACTCTTTCCTTTATTTTCCATCCTTGATTCCCTCCTTTCCAAACGGAGTAGGGATAGTTACATTCTCAATCAATGGAACTAACAAATTGCTGATAATGATTGCGTAGGATACGCCCTCCGCAGAAGCTCCGAAAATACGGAAAATGCCGGTCAGCACACCCAGGAGAACGGCAAACACGATCTGTCCCTTGGGGGTGATCGGGCTGGTGACATAATCCGTAGCCATGAAGAATGCGCCCAGAACCAGTCCGCCTCCACACAGCTCCTTTGCCAGATACATCACATCCTGCTCGCCAAATATCAAGGCAAAGATTGCGAAGGTAGCGATATAGATTACCGGAATCCTCCAGGTAATCACCTTGCGCGCCAGCAGATATGCCGCACCGATTAACAATGCAATGGTAGAAGTCTCGCCGATGGTTCCCCCGATGGTTCCCAAAAACATATCCAGAAGATCAGACTTTCCCGCACAGAGGCTGGGGTCCGTCACGCCGTTCTTAATCTGAGCCAAGGGAGTGGCCCCGGTCACGCCGTCATATGTAAAGGAAGTCATCTGCCCCGCAAAGGATACCATCAGAAAGCATCTGGCACCCAGAGCCGGGTTCATAAAGTTCTGTCCAAGCCCGCCAAAGAGCTGCTTCACGATGATAATTGCAAAAACGCTTCCCACAATCGCCATCCAGACAGGGAAGGTGGCTGACAGGTTCAATGCCAGCAAAAGCCCCGTCAATGCCGCACTTCCGTCACTCACCGTCAACGGAAGCTTCATTGCCTTCTGCCAGATATATTCTGTCAGGACGCAGGTGGCGATACAGGCCACAATCAGAATCACCGCCTTCAATCCAAAATTCCACGCACCAAAGATTGTAGCAGGCATAAGTGCGAGGAAAACATCCCACATAATGCTTTTCGTGCTTGACTTGTCACGCACATGTGGCGATGATGATAAATTTAACAAATTGCTCACGAAACATTACACCTCCTATTTCTTTCTTCTCTGTGCCATCACATGCTGGCGCGCCTCTTTGAACGTCTGGGTCAGCGGACGCTTCGCCGGACAGACAAAGGTACAGCTGCCGCACTCGTAACACTCCATGCCGTTCAGTTTCTCAAAAGTAGCGTAGTCATTGTGGGACGCAGCCACCGCCATCTTCTGAGGCACCAGATTGCCAGGACATGCCTCCACGCAGCGTCCGCAGCGGATACATGGGCTGGGTTCAAACTCCGCCACCTGATCCCGGGTCATAGCAAGGATGGAGGAGGAAGTCTTCGTCACCGGCACATTCAGGTCAAACATGGCAAACCCCATCATGGGACCGCCGGAAATCACCTTGACCGGATCCTCCTTATAGCCATCTCCCTCCGCTACCAGATCCGCATGGTTGCATCCCAAGCGAACCTCCACATTCACCGGGGTCTTAAAGGCCTCCCCCGTCAGCGTCATCACTCGGGTAATCAGCGGCGTCTGCTTGCAGACTGCGCGGTAAATGGCAATCACCGTGGAAATATTATCCACAATGCAGCCCGCATCCGCCGGCAGTTTCGCAGAATAAATCTTCCGGCCTGTAGCGGCTGAAATCAGAGTACGCTCGCCGCCCTGGGGATATTTCGTCTTCAGCACCTTCACTTCAATGCGGCTCTCGCTCTGTACTGCCGCCTCCATCCGCTTAATTGCCTCCGGCTTATTATCCTCGATGCAGATCAATCCTTTTGCCTTGTCGAAGAGCTTGAGAATCACCTTCAGCCCCCCTACGATCTCCTCCGGGCATTCCAGCATCTGACGGTAATCCGAAGTCAGGTATGGCTCGCACTCCGCACCGTTTACCAGAATATAATCAATGGCATTTGGATCCTTCGGTGCCAGTTTCACATTGGTAGGAAATCCTGCGCCTCCCATACCAACGATGCCCGCCTCCTTCACAATATCGCGAATCTCATCATTGGTCAGCTTCGTGTAATCCCGGTCCTCACCAAGACCTGGAATCCCTGCGTATTCTCCGTCATTGTCAACCACGACGCAAGTTGCCTTGGAACCATTGAGAAGCATCCTGGGCTCCACTGCCTTGACAGTTCCTGAAACAGAACTGCAAATATTGGCAGAGATAAAGCCGCTCGCTTCGCCAATCTTCTGTCCCACCAGCACCTTGTCGCCTTTTGACACAACGGGCGTAGCAGGTGCGCCAATATGCTGCGCCATGGGAAAAATATACTCTCCCATCGCCGGCTTCACGGTCTTAATCGGTAAATCCTGAGACAATTCTTTTCCTTCGTAGGGATGTACACCCCCGCGAAATGTTGCATTACTCATTCCGGTTCCCCTTTCATTATTTTTTGCCATGTTCTTTTCATATGCTTATCACATGGAACTTATTTTGTCCTGCGATATTTGTGGGATTTTTTGACAAAATGCCCAAAACCGCACAACAATCCAAATCTTATTATATCATTCTTATACAAAAAAGCAAGCAAAAAAGGACACGGACATGTTTCATGGAAAAGGAGGATTGCCGGGCCAAATAATTCCGCAAAAAAATCCATATAAAAGCCCCAAAAACAGCAAAACTACACCAGTCCCCATTCTTTACACCAGGCCAAGATTTTAGTAAAATGAACGGTAAGGCTTACGTAATAGGATGTTTGCTCCCTACCTATGCAAATCTATTATGTGCTTTTAAAATTATGATAAAGGAGGAGGATTATGAAAATACTGAAAAAGTTTTCTGTCCTTGTGGCGGCCTCGCTGATGCTGAGCCAGCTGCCACTTTCGCCCCTGGCTGAAGTTTCGGCCGCCAGCGGTGACAAATTTGAACTTGACGGTTTCACTTACGAAATTATCAACAACAATCTGGAAGCCAAAATCATTGGAGTGCCGGACACGTCAGTTGCTACTTTTACCATGCCTGACACCATTACATACGAGAGTTTTGAATACCCCGTCACTGCGATCAACCTGAATGATGAGGCATCTTTCCAGGGCAAGGAGACATTGACTTCCGTCTCTTTCGGAAAGAATATTAAGACAATCAGCGGAACGATATTTTCCGGGTGTTCAAATCTGAAAACCGTGACGCTGCCTCCCTCATTGCAGACCATCTCCAGCGATGCCTTCAAAGATTGCACGGCGCTTTCTGCCATAGAGATTCCGGCATCCTTGACAAATATTGACGGTCTATGGGAATACAGCCCATTTCGGGGATGTACGGCAT
>CATKZA010000146.1 GCA_949841235.1 uncultured Clostridiaceae bacterium | reverse complement strand
TCATTCTTGCTGTCTGCAGCTTCGGTCTTTGCCGCAGTACTTGCAGTGGTGTTTTCGGTAGCCGGCTTTGTCGCCGTTGTAGCATATGCATTTACGTTGTTGTTTACTGCCATATCTGCCATAGTTCTAGAACCTCCTTTTTCTTTGGTTATCTGAATATGCAGGTTCCTCCGTGAACCTATGTATCATCAGATAACATGCCTTTTTATATTTTTGATGCTACGGATTGCCGCATTGCTATCTGCTTTTGACCCCAGCACCATATTCTTGTATTTATATTATCGGACGAAATCTGGAAAAACTTAGGTTTTATCTGGTATTTTTTTGATTTTGATGGCAAATTTTTCGTTATTTTTCACTGCTCAATAAAATTCGGGGATTTTTGGCATATAATTATGCCAAAAGTACGAGTTTATCGGCAAGAGCAGTTGCAGGGAATATCCTATTCCGGCAGTTTCGTTTGGCATAAAATGACATCGTATTTTGAGAACTTAGCCTTGGCAGTCTGATAAGAAATCTCAGCCAAAGCCTTGTCCTGATACAATCCATATACCGTGGGGCCGCTGCCGCTCATGAGAGAGCCCATTGCCCCGTTTTTCATAAGAAATTCTTTCAATTCGGCTATGACCGGGTAGCTGGGGATGGTGACGGTTTCCAATACGTTGCAGAGCTGGGGGGCCAGGGCGGGAATATCTTGATGCTCGATGCATGTTATCACTTGCGCAGTATCTGGATGCGTGTATATTCTCTGCAAGTTCAGGTGGGAGTATACGTAGGCGGTGCTCACGGAGATGTCCGGCTTTACCAGGACCGCCCAAAGGGGGGGCAAATCCGCCAGAGGCGTCAGAACTTCGCCGATTCCCTCCGAGAGCATGGTTCCCTTCATGATGCAGAAGGGAACGTCGGCTCCAAGTTTCAATCCCAGTTTGCAGAGTTCGACTTTCGTCAGCCCCAATCTGCATAATTTATTGATGCCTGACAGGGTGGCGGCGCAGTCGGAGCTCCCCCCGGCAAGGCCCGCCGCCGCCGGAATGTTTTTGGTTAATTTTATTTGAAATCCGCTGGAGAGTGAGTAAGTTTCCTGCATGAGCCTTGCCGCCCTGTATACGAGATTGTCTTCTGGGGGGCAGTTGTCCGGCAATTCTTTGTTCATGGAAAAATCAATCTTGCAGTCCCCTGTTTCTGTGATGGTAATCTTGTCGTGCAAGTCGATGGTCTGCATGATCATTTCCAGATTGTGGTATCCGTCTTTCCTGCGTCCGACCACATCCAGGGTGAGATTGATTTTTGCTGGCGCTTTGACAGTGATTTTGTTCGGCATATGGCTATCTGCTCCTTCCAAATAAAATGTGAATTCTACTATTATCTATTTTACCTTGAAAAAGATATTCGTCAAGAATGATGGGAAATTAACTTTTTCGACAAATTTCTTTACACCTTACCGCCACATGTGGTATACTTACAAAAGTATGTTTACCATATATTGGGTTGCGCATTATTGTAAATCGCAACGGCTGGATTGGGTTAACGATAGTAAAATGATGATAAAAGGGGAAAATATTAATATCGCATAATGGGATGAATGGCTATGAATGGCAACGTATAGCGTTGATTTGTTAGCGGTGTCCTGGAATAGACGAGGAGCGACATGAGAAAAAAAGCGATTGTACTGGGAATCTGCGTCATATTGTTTATCGGTGCATTGTCTTCCCGAATGGGGCATTATAGAGCCGGGACGGATGGTGGAGAATCAGACACCAAGGTGGCAGATTATGAATATTATTATACTAACTCTCCTGTGGAGGAGGAAAGTATGGATGATTATATCAACAGCACTGCCGTACCCAAAGAATATATTGAAGTAGATACAGATCCGGATAGCTATGGCGTTCTGGTAAATAGGACATATCTTTTATCGAAAGATTACATTCCGGCGGATTTGATGGTGCCGGACATTCCATTTAGCTTTACGGGAACATATGAGAAGAGCTATATGAGGAAGCAGGCGGCAAATGCGTTGGAGAAACTTTTTGCCGGGGCGGCTAAGAAGGGCTATCAGTTAAAAGGTGTGTCTGCTTACCGCTCTTATGACCGACAGAAGCAGATTTATAATAACAATGTGAGGAATCGGGGGACGACCAAGACGGATAAAGTGTCTGCGGTTCCCGGCAGCAGCGAGCACCAGACCGGCTTGTCCATTGACGTGAGTTGCAACTCGGTCAACTGCACCTTGGAAAAATCCTTTGGCAAGACGCCGGAGGGAAAATGGCTGAGGGATCATTGCCATAAATATGGGTTTATCATACGGTATCCCCAAAATAAGTCAAAGATTACGGGATATTCCTATGAGCCGTGGCATATCCGCTATGTGGGGAAAAACCTTGCAAAGCATTTATATAAAAATGACTTGACCCTGGAGGAGTACTATCAGACTACTACTGTAGACCAAAAGGTGAAAGACGATCCAGTGGTGGATACGGATGACAATGATAAGAATGAGCCGGAGATGACTGCCGCGCCTACGCCCAAGCCCACGTCTGCCTCGGTGGCAACGAAAAAGCCGAAGGTGAGGAGAACGGCAGATCCTGGATATACAAAAAGTCCAAAAGGTCCAAAAAGCCCAAAAGACCCAAGAAAGACTGAGGAGCCGGAGGAGTATGAGCCTACCGTTACGCCTCAAAAAACGAAGAGGCCGAAGGCGACGAAGAAACCGGTAGTGACAGAAGCGCCTACCAAAAAGCCTAAGCCTACGAAAGCCCCTGTGGCAACCAAAGAGCCGGAGCCGCCGGAACCGCCCCAGGATCTCCCGCCTGACGATGGCGGTGAGGGCGATATGGGGGAGGAATAATCATGCAGAGGAGGCATGGATATCATTATGAGAACATTTATGGTGGGGATATATTTGGTATTTTATACGATAATCTGCCTGATCCCCTTTCTGATTTTGTTTTTGGTGGGAAAGCGCAACCCTAGGATGGGAGCCATCATCTCCCAGAAGATCGTGGTGAATCTGGGATTCAAGCCAATCCTTTTTATCTGTGGCGTGAAGCTTACGGTAAAAGGGAGGGAGAATATATTAAAGGATGAGTCAGCATTATACGTGTTTAACCATCGGGGTTTTTTTGATATCTTGGTGGGATATTCCACAGCACCTTATCCCACAAGTTTTGTATCCAAGGTGAGTATCAAGAAGGTGCCTGTCATTTCCCATTGGATGAAATATATGCATTGCCTCTTTCTGGAGAGGGATGATTTGAAACAGGGCATGAAGACCATTTTGGAGGGAATCGAGCTGCTGAAGGGCGGCACGTCCATTTATATTGCCCCGGAGGGAACTAGGAATCAGGGGGATGAGCTGCTGGAATTTCATCTGGGCAGCTTTAAGCTGGCAGAGAAGTCTAAGCGTCCCATTGTGCCTGTGGCGATCAACAATACGGATGCCATATTTGAACGGCAGTTTCCTTGGATTAAAAGGGGGCATGTGATTATCGAATACTGCCAGCCCATTTACATGGATCAGATGGAGCGGGCGGAGAAGAAGAAAATTGGGGACAGGGTGCGGAAGATTCTCCAGGAGAAAGTGGATCAGAATAAAGAAGAGGTGCAATTTTAACTCTTTTCTTATCTGTTAAAATATGGTATGCTAAAGGATGGTTTGTATAGAAGGTTGCTATTCACAATGCTGACCGATGCCATTAGGCAGCGGCGCTGTGGCATGATGAGATGAATGGCTGTGAACAGTAACGATAGAAAGGCATAGGTGATGAGAAATGAGTGATATGTTTGTACCGGTTTTGGGGATTTCCACATGGATGATTGTCTCCATCGTGATTATCGTGCTGTTGGTTGCGGCTCTGGTTGCCCTGAGCATCTATGGGAAGAAGCTGCAGACACGGCAGGAAAACTCTCAGAGAGAATTGGAAAATGCCGCACAGAGCGTGTCTCTGCTGGTGATTGACAAGAAGAGGCTAAAGCTAAATGAGTCGGGGCTGCCGCAGATTGTGCTGGATCAGACTCCCAAATATATGCGCGGAAGGAAAGTGCCTATCGTGAAGGCAAAGATTGGGCCGAGAATCATGTCCCTGATCTGCGAGGAAAAGATTTATGACCAGATTCCGGTGAGGAAGGAAGTCAGGGCTATGGTCAGTGGAATTTATATCATGGATGTGAAAGGGCTTCGAAGCAATCTGGAGCAAAAGCAGGGCAAGTTGAAGTTTTCTCAGAAGATGCGCATGAAACTGGACGGCATGCGAGAGAAGGAGCAGGCGAAGATCGATACGATTCAGTCTGGAGGGAAAAAGTCTAAAAAAAAGAAGTAGAAAAAAGGGCTGTCGATATTCTGGCTAATGCGACAGCTCTTTTATTTAACCTGCAAATCTTAAGAAATCTTAAGGCAGATAAAGCCATACTTTCCCTTAAAATGGGGATGTATGGCTTTATCTGTTACTAAATTGTTACTAGTTCAAAGCAAAAATTAAGAAAAACTAGGGTAAAAGCATGACGGTTTCCCTTAATTCTTCCATGGTTTTATGGGTATATGTACGCAGGCCGACATCGGCAGATTTGTGTCCCATCAGCATGTCGATGCATTTCTTGTTGCCTCCTGCGGAATCCAGAAGGGAGCGGAAGGTGTGCCTTGCTTCGTGGGGTGTATGGGATGCGCCTATGGCATCCATGATCTCATTCCAGAGGGGATAGTATTTTGCTTTGGTGAGTTTCTTGCCATCTAGGGAAATGAGGCAGGGGTGGCCGTGTTCCATGCGTTGCTCTATGAAAGTACGGATGCGTGGATGTATGGGGACGATTCTGTTTTTGCCGCTCTCGCTTTTTGAACCGCCGAGGAGGTAGCCTTCCTCCAGGTTGATCTGGTCGCATGTAATGCTTAGGAGTTCGTTTAGCCGGAATCCGGTGTACAGGTAGATGAGGACGGTATCAACCCAGGGCTTGTCCTGGATTTCCCAGAGGGATGTGATTTCTTCTATTGTGAATGGCGTTTTTTTGGTTTCTGGTGCCGGGGGTACCGTGGTGATTTGGGAGTACATTTTATTAATCAAGTCAATCTCGAATGCGAATCGGTCAAGATGGCTGAACAGGTTTCTGATGTTCGTCTGGGTAGATACGCCACAGCCGCAGTTGTCGATGCAGTCTTGCATATGGTAGGATTTGAGGCTGTGGTATTTCTTTCCGTAGTATTTTGCGCAGTGCTTGTATGCCGCTTTTAGGGAAGTCTGGTTGGCGGTGCTTAGCTTGGGCATCTTGATTTTTGCCCACCTCTGATACAGAACGGCGAGAGTGACTTTCTCCCGGTCAACTTCCCAAGGGTTGTTGTTGTATTGCGCTAGGAGGATGTTTGCCTTTTCTTCGGTTTCGGCATAGCCGATGGGAGTTTGCCTGGCACGTCCATCCTCGCCATACATGGTTATCT
>CATKZA010000145.1 GCA_949841235.1 uncultured Clostridiaceae bacterium | reverse complement strand
CCCGGACGGAGAATTATCCGCATCCATGCGCTACCTGGCGCAGCGATACAGCATGCCGGTGAAGAAAGTGGGCGGTCTGATGACGGATATCGGCACAGAAGAGATCAATCACATGGAAATCATCTGCGCCATGGTTTACCAGCTGACGAAGAATCTCACCCCGGAACAGGCAAAAACGGCCGGATTCGATGCATACTATATCGACCACACCGCCGGCCTCTGGCCTCAGGCCGCAGCCGGAGTTCCCTTTACTTCCCTGGAGTTTCAATCCAAGGGAGATGCGATGGCAGACCTCTTTGAAGATTTGGCGGCAGAACAAAAAGCCCGCACCGTGTACGAAAATCTTCTCCGGGTCATCGATGATCCGGACGTGCGGGAACCATTAAAATTCCTGCGGGCAAGGGAAATCGTCCACTTCCAGCGTTTTGGCGAAGCGCTGGAGATGACCAAGCAAAAACTAGACAGCAAGAACTTTTATTACTTCAATCCTGAATTTGACAAGGAAATGTTCAAAGGCGAAGGAGAACACTAGCCTGATAATCAATTTCCCATACAGATTAGGGTGTCAAAAGTCCATTTCGACACCCTAATCCCATACAGCAAAAAAAGGAATCGCCAAGCCGATCACAATACATCGGCTTAACGATTCCTTTCCCTTTCAAGGCAAAACCTAAATGCAAAACGCCGCATAGAGGGGAACGATCTTCTTGCCCTCCGCCATGCCAAAATTCTTAGCGGAAATCTTAATAGCGTATTCCGGCTCAAACCTGTCCATATATACCTTCAGGCTCTTTGCCCGGGTATTATCTGCTGATTTCACCTCGATGGGAATCAGTTTTCCATCCCGCTGAATCACAAAATCAATCTCCGCCCCCCGCTCCGACACCCAATAGTACGTACTGTAGCCATTGATGGAGAGCTGCACATTGACATAATTTTCAGTCATCCCCCCCTTGAAATCATTTAACTCCTCCACCATATAGAGAATATCATTTGCCGCCAATTCCTTCTTGGCGCAGAGCAATCCCAAATCTGAAACATAGATCTTGAAGGCATCAATATCCCGATAATTTTCCAAAGGCTTTTTAATCTGCTCGACCCTGTAGATTTTAGAAACAATGCCAGACAGGCAGAGCCATTCCAAAGCATTTTCAAACTCGGAAGCCCTGGCTCCCTTCTTCATCAACTTATACTGGAAACGAGTATTTTTCTTGGAAAGCTGCACCGTGATATTGTCATAGGCAAGCCTAGTCTTCTTGATCTCATTTACATGATTATACTTGCTCATATCATTCAGGTAGCTTGCCAGTATGGTATCCTGGGTATGCCGTACAAGAATATAATCCCGGGTCTGGGCATATTGCATTACGCACTCCGGCATCCCGCCCACAACCAGATACTGCCGGTATCGCTGCATTGCGCCATCATGGAGAGCAGCCGGCATAGGCTCGTTGCTGGCAAAGCATTTCTTAATCCGCTCCACCAGTTCCTCTTCCCCCATGGCAAGCAAGAATTCCTCCATATCCATGGGATACAGCGTCTTGATATCCACCTTTCCCACAGGAAAGGAAAATTCCGCCCTATTGACCGCCACGCCCAGAAGGCTTCCCGCCACAATAATATGATATTCCGGTGCATCCTCACAAAAATATTTCAAACTTGTCAGCGCTCTCTCGCACAACTGCACCTCATCGAATATAATCAGCGTCTTTTCACTCACAATGGTCTGCCCCGCTATATGGGACAAAATAGGAAGGAGATATCCAGGGCTGATATCCTCCTCAAAACTTTCCCCCAGTTTTGGATTCGTCTCGAAATTAAAATACACCACATTCTCATAATGCGTCCGCCCAAACTCCAAAATGGAATAGGTCTTTCCCACCTGTCTGGCCCCCTGCAATATCAGTGGTTTCCTATGAGAATCCGCCTTCCACTCTTCCAAATATTTTACGATTTTTCTATACATAAGTCCACCTCCCAAAAGGTCGTACCTATAGTATAACACATATTCGTGTATTTTTGCACGTATTTTATCCAAAAACTTACACTATTTTACATGTATTTTTTTATTTTTTCTACGTTATCTTACACGAATATATAACAATTTTTAGCGTTATTCGACACGAATACTAAAAAAGCCCATTTTTCCCGCCTACAGTTGCTCTAAAAACTTTCTTTCAATTTCCTTTATGAACGCCTCTCCCTCTTCTTCCGTCCCCTGAAACGGAGCAAATCCGCCAGCCATAATGTCATGACCGCCTCCACTGCCAATTCCTTTCAGCGCCTGGGCCACAATCTTGCCAGCATCCGCATCTCCCTCGCTCCTCACAGAAAACTTATAGCCATCCGGCTTTCTAGAATAGACCACGGAAAATGTAATTTCCACCATATTCAGCATAAAATCCGACACGCAGGATACCAGTGCCTCGGGGCAATTTTTTCCCGCATTGGCGAAGGAGACGCTTCCATAACGCTTGATGCTATCGATAGCCTTTGCATAGGCATGCAAGTCCGACAGCAGCAGTTCCGCATTTTCCAAGTGGTAAATCAGTCCCCTGTCTGTCATAGGAAAGAGTCGATATAGCATTTCCAAATCCAATTCATTGACCCCTCTGGAGAGCTTGTCCGTGTCACTCCTGATGCCAAAAGTCAGCACAGTTGCCGTCTTTTTATCCAAGGGAATCTCATTTTCAAAAAAATAACTGGCAATAATCGTGGCGCAAGACCCCATCTCAGGCCTGATATCGCTAAAGCGATACTCTGTCTGATTTACGATGGGATGATGGTCGATGCAGATAATTTCCTCCCCCGGCACATCCAGCACATTGGCATTCAGTTTCTGCACATCCACCAGAAGTATCTCGTCACTCTCCTGCAATTCCATCTCCAGTTCCGAGACATTCACCATCTCTATCCCAAGAGCCTCAATAATATGATTGGTATTGTAACGCTCAATTTTCCCCTCATAGCAGATCGTGGAAGCCACCCCCTGGCTCTTTAAAAGCTGCTGCAGCCCATATGCGGACGCAATGGCATCCGGATCCGGAAAATTATGTGTCTGAATATACACCCTCTCATTGTGTATGGCATCTCGTAATTTCTGTAAATTGGTCATATTCCTCCCCATTTCTCCTTTAGTTCCTATTCACGGCCGCTATGAAAAGATTATGAATCGCTACTATTCACGGTTCGATAACAGTCGAGGATTTTTGGACTTTATTAAATTGAACCGTTTGTTCTTTCATGGATATTTTTCCCACCTCATAACCATAATATGTAAGTTCCTTTTTGTATTTCAGAAAAGAATGGTCAATGGCTATCCCGGCTATTTCAGAAATTTGATCAAAAGATAACTTGAAAGACTGGCTTCCATTATCCTGTACATATTTCCATAAAGCATCATATTTACTCATCACATTCTCTCCTTTACTACTGCCGATCTGTCATTTGCTTTATTATATACTGAAAGCCAGTACCACCCTTCTTTTCTCATTCTTCCTATTTTCCTAACGCCGTCTTCTGGGAAACCTTCGTCTCCTTATCATAACAGCGGAATGCCTCATCCACCAGCACTGCATCCGGTTTTGGAGTAAACATGCTCACGACCGGTACAATAACCAACCCCGCCAACATGGCAATGGCACCACAGTTAATCGGCGATTGCAAAATCACCGGGAAAGACTCTCTGAAAAAAATATTTGCAATCATCAAGACAGAACTAAATAAAAAACATACCCAGCAAGATGCCTTCGTAACTCTTTTTGAATACAGGGCATACATGAAAGGAGCCAGAAAAGCCCCTGCCAATGCCCCCCAGGAAACGCCCATTAACTGAGCGATAAAGGTTACCGCACTCTTGTATTGAATCAGTGCCAGCACAGCAGATATCACAATAAATACCACAACCAGTACCCGTATGTACAATACCTGTTTTTTCTCGCTCATATTCTTTACGAAATTATCCTTCAAAAAGTCAATGGTCAGCGTGGAGCTGGAGGCAATGACCAGCGAGGACAAAGTGGACATAGATGCAGACAGCACCAAAATCACCACCAACGCAATCAGCAAGGGAGACAGATTGGAAAGCATGGTCGGAATAATGGAATCAAATCCATTTGCCTCCACATCGATCTGGTCAGAAAACAATCGTCCAAACCCTCCCAGAAAATAACATCCGCCGGCTACCACCAAAGCGAATATGGTAGAGATAATCGTCCCCTTCTTGATTGATTCCTCGTTTTTAATAGCATAGAACTTCTGCACCATCTGAGGCAGCCCCCAAGTTCCCAGGGATGTCAAAATGACGACAAAAAGCAAATTCAGAGGATCCGGTCCAAGAAAGGATGCAAAAACTCCCGGCGTATCGGACACCGTGCTGTCCGTCACCCTTGCCAGGCCATCCATAGCCTCCATAAAGCCTCCTTTGCTCATAAGCACTGCCGCAATAATCACTACAATGCCCACCAGCATAATGATTCCCTGAATAAAGTCATTAATAGCCGTAGCCATATATCCTCCAGCAATGACATAAATTGCCGTAAGTACCGCCATGACGATAATGCAAACGGAATAGTCAATATCAAAGGCCATGCCAAACAGACGAGACAGGCCGTTATACAGGGATGCCGTATACGGAATCAAAAAAATAAATACGATGACAGAAGCCCCAATCTTCAATGCCGAACTGCCGAAACGCTCTCCAAAAAATTGTGGCATCGTCGCAGAATCCAGATGCTGGCTCATAATCCGAGTGCGCCTTCCCAAGACAACCCAAGCCAAAAGCGAGCCTATAATCGCATTTCCAATCCCCGCCCAAGTAGTGGCAATGCCATACTTCCAGCCAAACTGCCCGGCATATCCCACGAATACCACCGCAGAAAAATAAGATGTTCCATAGGCAAAAGCAGTAAGCCATGGACCTACGCTTCTCCCTCCCAGAACAAAGCCATTAACATCCGTCGCATTCTTGCGGCAATATAGACCTATGCCAATCAACAGTGCAAAATACAGAACCAAAATAATAATCTTTAGCATTTCTTTCTCCAATCTTATGACATTATGTAATCATGTTAAAGGCAATAATACTTTCCCTCCAACATATGCACATAAGGAAATGATCCTTGCCTGGCCCTCACAAGCAAGCTTGCTCGGTCCACCTACCATTATATCATGCTCCAAAATAATTTACAATGAAACTGCCCCATAAAAACGTATAAGGCTCCACACTACTGTGGAGCCTTTCCATGATAACTTAAATATCGATTCATGCCCTATAGGCCTAATACATCAGTAACAATTTGTTACTGTTAAGTTAACTTATACTATTTTATACTTGTTGTCAAGACTTATTCGTCAAAAATATATATTTCCTTGAGTTCTTGGTTGATCCTTTTCATTGTATTACTCAATTCCTTTGTTTTTTCGATTGCAGTTTTTAACAATGACTCTAGTTTCTCCCCAGC
>CATKZA010000144.1 GCA_949841235.1 uncultured Clostridiaceae bacterium | reverse complement strand
CGGGACTTCCTGATGTCCCAGCTGAACCCGGAGCAGAAAGCAACATTTGAACAGATGCAGAATATCATGTATAATGAGTGATTGGAGGTAGCGCGAAACCTATGAATAGTTTTCAAAACCATCCCGCCTTCCAGCAAATGGAAGAAAAGAAGCAGAAAATGATTATCATGCTGGCGGAATCCGTCCAAAACAAAAAACTGACAGAAGCCCTTCCCCTGGTGATGGCATGGAAAGAGCGCATGGCGCAGGAAAACATTTCTTTTACGCCGGAGGAAAACAACCTCCTTACAGAAATATTCCTCAGCCAGATGACCCCCGCCCAGCGCAAGCAATTTGAATATATGAAACCCTTTATGAAGCAATAGGAGCAATGGAAAGACTACGCCTATGCAATGATTTTTCACCCGTAAGAAAAATAGACGCAGATACGCTCCTGAATGGAGAATTGATATGGAAAACACAAAGAAAGCACGCACTTCCCAAATCGGTTATGAGGAGGTTGCCGCCGCTTTTTCAAAAAATGCCGCCACCCTCCTCCCAGAGGACCGCATTCGCCACACATTAGAAGAAGAGGAGAGGAGATTTGAAAATGCCGCGGCACTTCAAATCTCTCCCATAAAATTTATTGGCGGAAATACAGCCAGGCACTGCAAGGAACTGCTGCGCAGAAGCCAGCCGTTCTTTCCGCTGTACATGCTGTCAAGCCTTCTTACAGAGGGTTCCCTGATGCTTTCGGCCTATCTGCTGCTTTACGCCGGATCTCAGCACCTCTTCTCCCCGGGAAAAACAATTTCCCATCCCTATCCCGTCCTTGACGGCATCATTGTCATCATCGGCCTCCTGCTGTTCCAATACCGATGCAGGTCTATCTGGCTGGGGGCAATGGCACGGACATGGCACAAGCCGGAACAAATCCTGCCCGCCGTCAAGAAAAGCAGATGCCTTTCCGGCATAATGACCCTGCTGTTCTGCGCCGCAGGCATCTTCACCAGTCATGCTGCCGGCTTGGCGAGCCGATTCCAAATGACCTTGTGGGACACGCTGATTCTCTATGCGGGCTGTGCGATTTTTGCCGGCATCCACAATCTCATCTTTGACAGCCACATCATTAGCTTTCTCACCGCAGGAGCCGAATTGCTGGATCCCAGAAAAATACAGCACGCCCCCATATCTGCCCAACTGTATTTGGAATCTGCCCTGACGCAGATTCTCGAACAAGGATTCGCAAGAACCGCCCATCTGCAAGAAAATCCATCTTCGCCAGAAACTGCCGCTCCGCCGGAAAATGCCACTCCAACAGAAGATGCCGCTCCGCCAGAGGATGGGGAGCAGAAAAAGGCGAAGGCCATCCTCCGCACCCGCCTCCTCTCCTTCCGCATCTACGGGGCGCTGGCCCTATTCATTCTCCTGATCCTAACCTTCCTGAGCATCTCCCAGCTGCTCCGGGACTTCTCCCTCCCGCTGCTGGCCTTTTCCCTGGGCGCACTGCTGGGAAGTTTCCTGTGCATCCTGATCTTCCTATCCTGTAGGGCAATTTTGCGGGAATTATAAGGTGCAATGATCATTTGGGCAGTCTCCCCTTGGGCAGTCTCTTCTTGGGGGTTCACCGCACCACCAGATAATCAATATCCCGGAGAACCTCTTCCCCGGGCCACTTCATATCCGGCACGCAAACCGTAATGCATCCCGCCGCCTTCCCGGCGCGGATGCCGTTTTCCGAATCCTCCAGCACCACGCAACATTCCGGCAGCATGTGAAGTTTCTCTGCTGCTAGGAGAAAAATATCCGGTGCCGGCTTGGAGCAAGATACCTGGTCACTTCCCACGATTGCCTGAAAGCATCTGTCTAACTTGCAGATTTCCAAGTACTTTCTCACCATATCGGTTTTGCTGCCGGAAGCCACCCCGCAGGGCACTCCCCTCTCCTGCAAATACGCCAGGATGCCGGAAATCTCCGGCTTGATTGCCAATCCCACCGTCTCCGCCACCCGGTTCAGCCTCTCTCTGGCCGCCCGGCTGATTTCCCGAAAAGGATACTCCGAACCGTAATATCCTCTCATCCGATCCATAAGTTCCTCCCCCGACAGCCCCAGCGTGTCGCAATAAATTTCCCTAGTGAGACGGTATCCCCGCTCTCCCATCACTGATGCCAGCTGTTCCATAAAGCTTCTCTCCGTATCAAAAATCAGCCCATCCATATCGAAAAGACAAGCCCCTTGCTCCTGAATTTCTTCCATGGCTTCCCGAATGCTCCCTACCTGGCGCATGCATTCCCCTCCTTTCACACTACCCGTCACACGCTATCATGCGTCTGAACATCGCCATCAAATCACTTGATGTCTCTCTTCTATCTTTCTACGGCTGCCATTGGTAGCCGCTGTTCCGATATTCCTTGGGCGTACAGCCGATTACCTTCAGAAAGACTTTGTTAAAATAGCTGATATTGTTAAATCCGGTGAGATTGGCAATCTCTCCAATTTTCTTATCCGTTTCCTGTAGCAGGCGGCAGCTTTGCAATATTCGAAACCGCATCAGATACTGCATGGGAGACATTTTCATATGCTGCTTGAATACCCGGCAGAATTGCCCTTCGCTCATGGGCAGCAGATCCGCCAGTTCCCCCAGGGTAATCTCATAGACATAATTCTCTTTCATATATTCTACCACCGGACGAAGTCTCTCTGACGTGGCGTGATCCTCCATATGGTTTCTCTTCACCGACTTTCCCCGGGCAAACATGAGATTCCACACGCTGAGAAGCCTGCTCTTAATCAGCAGCTCGTATGGTTCCAGCCCATGTTCGGGACATTGGCTAATCTGCCCCAGATAAAATATGACCTCCCTTTCCCAGGACATCATTTCTTTTTCCGAGAACAATTCCATAAAATCATCAATCTCCCTCACCCCCTCCCTGGCCTCCGCCAGTTCCGGGTGACCGTAGTCCTCTCCCGTAATGGGAAGGAATTCCGGAAGAACATATTTTCCATGAAGTATGGGGAAAATATATTTCTTGGCAAACCGGCTGTGCATGTCATCCTCCAGCGCCTCATAGGAAAAATCCACTGCGAAAAAGGAGCATGCCTGTCCTCCCACCGTCCTAGCGGAGTGGAGCAGATTGGAATTGATAAATACGCAATCCCCAGGCTGCAATGTATATTCCCTGTCCTCGATGGTAAATATGATCTCCCCCTTGGTCAGCACCAGAAATTCAAACTCCTGATGCCAATGCAAATAGAAAATGGCATTGGTGCCTTCCGGGTACTCCATTTTATGCAAGCCAATGGGAAGTTCCACCGTCCCATGGCGCTGCTTCTCCTCATATAGTTTTTTATTTCCCATGATATTGCCTCATTTCTGCCCAGCCAACCGTGATAGCATCCACTTTATTCATCCGACGCTACTGCCATGATAGCACCTGCTCTATTGGTTCGCAGTTAGCATCTTGCCTCGCTGATGCTATTTGATAACCTTACAGCCTCTCACCTACTCCATTCTACCACAAATACTGCCCTGCTGAAAGATTGAAAGACAATATTAAACAGCCGCCACTCCTACGGTGTTACCCTTTGGCTTCACCGCCCCGGCAACCGGCAGTGCAGATTGTGAATAGCAGCCTACAGTCTGCGCAGCATCTGCGCCCTGACCCCGTCCAAATGCTCTGATGACAAGCCATAGTTCAACCCCTTATAGCACCATGCAGCCCTGCCGATGCCATACTTTTCAAAAGCCTGATGGATGCCGTCATACCAGGCCAGAGTGCTGTCAGCATCGGCTCGGTCAATCACCCCATACTCCCCGCAATACAGCATCACATTCCGCTCTCCGGCGGTACGAACCGCCTCCGAAAACAATGCCTCAAAGTATGAAGCATCCAGCATTCCCGCCACCCCCTTGGCCTCCGTGAGGGAAGACAGCGCATCAGGCATGATTTTCCCCGTCACGTCCAGATATTCCTCCATGGTTTTCGGAAATGTGATGCGAAAATCCTCTGGGATTTCCGGCATCCAAGTGGCTCCCTGGTGGGTGAATAGGATTGGATCATAGCAATGAAAATTATATACGATATTATCGTCTGCCGGAACTGCCAGATCCTTCACGGCCATCACATTATTATTCCAATACCCGCCCACCAGAATCTTTGTATTCGGGGCAATGGCGCGAATGCGGCTGACGCATTTGGCTGAAATCCCATTCCACTGCGCACATACTTCCTTATCCACAATCTCATTCAGCAGCTCAAATGCCACCCTGTCGCCATACCCGGCAAAGCGTCTGGCTATTTCCTCCCACAGAGCATAGAATCTCTCCTGATATCCTTCCTCTTCAAAAAACCCCTCCTCTTTCTCATCTGCGTCAAAAGAATACCCAGCAGCCTTATGCAAATCCAGCACGATGTTCAGTCCGTGCTTCCCGCACCATTCCACCGCCCTCTCTACCCGGTCAAATCCTTCCTCCACATACTGGCCGGCCCCGGCTTCCAATACATTGTAATCTATCGGAAGCCGCACATGGTCTGCTCCCCACCCGGCAATGATGCCGATATCCTCCTCCGTAATAAAATGCTCCAAATGCTCCCTTGCATAGTCACACTGGGAAAGCCAGCCCCCCAAATTGATCCCCCGCTGATAGCCTATCCATTTTCTCATAGTCCATCATCCTCTCTTTCTTTACTGTATTAATGATTAAGATATTGTGGCACTTATTTTCAACGTTGCAAATATTATAGATTTTTCCTCTTGATTATTATACAATCATTCCGATATTTATAATATAATTCCGTCATGAAAAGTGATTTTAAATTACTTTAAAGAAAAAAGGATTGCCTTATGAAAAAGGAATTGCAATTATTGAAAGAAAGAAGGTGTGCCTTATGAATATGAAAAAGGAATTGGAGAAATTAGTATTTGAACAGCAAAAAGAAGAATATTACCACCTGCCCTTGGAGGAAGAATTTTCCTTTTACCGGGACGTGCAGCAGGGAAATTTGGAAATCCTGAAAGGCCCCATGGAACAGGAGCCGGAAAGCGGACTTGGCATCCTGTCCAACTCCCCCCTGCAAAATAAAAAATACCATCTGATCATCCTGATCGCCATGATGACCCGATTCTGCATCGAGGGCGGTCTAGAGCCGGAAAAGTCATACACCATGAGCGACATGCTCATCCGCCGGGCAGACAGATGCCGGCAGATGGAAGAACTCACCGCCATCAAGAGGGAAGCCATCACGGAATTCACCCTGGCCATGCACGAGATTCAAAACAGACCGGAACTTTCCTACCACCTGCGGCACGCTTCAGACTATCTCGACCATCACCTCGCAGAACCCCTAAAGCCCCATCAGGTTGCCAAGGCCCTGGGGCTATCCCCCGACCACCTCTCCCGCATCTTCCGCAGGGAGACCGGAAAAACCCTACAGCAGTTCATCCTGCACAGAAAATGTCATGCCGCCTGCTATATGCTAAAGAACAGCCATGCATCCTGCACCGACATCAGCGCAGGTCTGGGCTTTTC
>CATKZA010000143.1 GCA_949841235.1 uncultured Clostridiaceae bacterium | reverse complement strand
GCCGATTTCCTCCATGTATTCCTCTTCGTGGCGAAAATGTTTCTCCGTATATTCTCTTAACTTATGTAAGATGTCGATAATTTCGTCGTATTTGTCTATACTTTCCTGCATCTGCTGATCCCGGGCAAGGTTATTTGCCTGATCAATAATGTCAAACAGCTGTCGGTGTTCCTCGTCCACGAAGGAAATATTTGTCCAATATTTTTCTGTAAATGCAAAAGGATTTTCGCTATCTTCCTCCTTGACAGGAACATTCCCGATCATGCCGTCGCTGTGGAGGATGTGCCGGAAAAGCCAGTGGACAAGGAACTGGATCAGCTCGTTCAAATCCTCCGCGGCAATGTCGTCGCTGATGGGGAAATTATGGATATGGCGAATGAATGCGGCATGTTCCATTTTCTGGAGGGGAAGTTCCGGGTCGTTGATTTTTTCCATGTATTCTTCCTCGTGGAGGAAATGGGTGGCGGCATACTCGCTCAGTTCCTGGAGCAGGTTCGAGGCAAGAACCTGGATGTCCCATGCGTCATTGTCCAGCATGGCGCTGGTTTCGTTGATAATCTGAAATAGCTTTGCGTGTTCCTTGTCAAGCAATGCGATCCCTGTCATATAGTCTTTTGTCAGTTGAAATATCATGCGTCGTTCTCCTTTCTATTTCGCTCCTCCCACTGGCCTATGAGCTTGTCAGCACCCAGAATATGTTCGGACAGCCAGTTCAGAAGATAGTCGATCAGGTCTTCCAGATACTCCTGCTGGTTATCATCCATGGATTGCAGTTCGTTGAAGTCGATGGATGCCAGCTTGTCGATAAAGGCGGTATGGGTGGTAATCTGAAAGGATAGGTCCGGGTAGCCGATCTCTGTCATGTATTTTTCCTCGTGGGCAAAATGCGTTTCCGTGTATTCCCGCAACTGCTCTAATATGGCAATGATCCTGTCATATTTGTCGTGGAGCAGGGTATTGTGGATCAGGTCGTTGGCCTCCCGGATAATGTCGAATAGTTTTCTATGTTCCTCGTCAATCGCAGGAATATGGGTGAAATATTTTTCCGTGAAAGCAAAGGGGTCTTCCTGGCTTTCCTTCGGTGCGACTTTTCCAATCATGCGGTCGCTGTGCAGGATGTGGCGGAAAAGCCAGCGGACGAGAAACTGAATCATTTCTTCCACATCCCTTACCTTGATACTGTCATCAATGGGAATTTGCTTCACCCTTTTGATAAAGTCGGCATGCTCGATTCTCTGGAGGGGCAGTTCCGGGTCGTTGATTTTCTCCATATATTCCTCTTCATGGCGGAAATGGGTGATGGTGTAGTCGGTTAAATCCTTTACCAGGCTTTTGGCGACATCTTGTATATCCGTGTCGTCCCGCTCCAGAGTTCGGCCGGTCTGGTTTATGATCTGAATCAGGCGGGCATGTTCGCTGTCAATCTGCTCGATGCCCGTGAGAAAATCCTCTGTCAGTTCAAATTCCATGGGTATCCTCCTTCTTGCAGCCATTCGCAGCCGCTCATCTCATCATGCGATGGGTCCGCTGCCTGGCGGCATCGGTTTGAATAGTAACATAATTATTGTGAAATTATAACACTTTTTCTTGGAAAAGAACAGACGTATTAACGATTCGATTACCTTTTTCTGATATAATGTTGCTATTCATAATTAATTAAAAAATAGTGGAGTGCAAAGGGGGAGTGAAGTGGAATGGCTAAAATCTTAGTGGTGGAGGATGACAGGCATATTCGTGAATTGATTCGGAGGAATTTAGCATTGGCGGGGCATGCTTGCACTTGCTGTTCCGATGGGATGCAGGCGGGGGAACTGGTTTCCGGGCAGCAGTTTGACTTGGCATTGCTGGATGTCATGCTCCCGGGAATGTCTGGCTTTGACTTGATCGGAAAGATGGGAGATGTCCCCGTTATCTTTTTGACGGCGAAGGGGGAGTTGGAAGACAAGCTGGAGGGGTTGGCTTTGGGAGCGGAAGATTACATCGTAAAGCCCTTCGAGATGCTTGAACTCATTGCCAGGGTCAATGTCATCCTGAGGAGGAGCCGCAAGGAAGAGGCGGTCTGCATTGGCAATGTCCATGTGGATTTGCGGGAAAGGAGCGTGACGGTGGGGGAGGAGGAAGTTGTTCTGACGCCTCAGGAATATAATTTGCTAGAGGTTTTTATCCTGAACAAAAATATTGCTTTGTCTCGGGAGAAATTGCTGGAATTGGCATGGGGGTATGATTATGAGGGGGAGACTAAGACGGTGGATGTGCATGTGCAGAAGCTCCGCAAGAAATTGGGGCTGAAAGGGGAGATTAAGACCATTACAAAATTGGGATATCGCTTGGAAATATAAGGGGGATATAATTATGAAATTATGGCAAAAAATCTATATCCTGACTATATGCCTCTTCGTGATTCTTTTGAATGCTGGCATTTACTTGGTGTTTGACATGACATACCGGAAGGATCTTTCTAGCGAACAGAGGCAGGCAGAATCCGAATACCATATGATTGCGTCCGGTATATTGCGGAATCTGCGCAGTCTGGACGGGCAGGGTCGGTTGAAGGAATTGCCCATTCGCAGCGTTCTGGAAATTCATGAGAAATATTTTGCCAATCAGGAAGTTCGTTTGACATTCTGGAAGGATGGACGCTGCATTTATCCTGAGGGGGGAGAGACTCCGGAACCTGCCGTGCCGGATGGGGAGAGCCGGATTTGGATATGGGGGCGTGGTGAAAAAACTGTGGGGGTGCAGAGTTTGCTATATGAGAGCCGGGGAAAATATTATCTTAGATATGAAAAGGCATTATCAGAATTGGATGCATCCTGGGAGCAGCTGGAGAGAAAATATCTGGTGGCCAGTTTGGGATTTTCGCTGGGACTGGCGGCGTTGCTGTTTGTTTTCTTGAGAAGGATGATGAAGCCGATAGGGAATCTGACGCAGACAGTGGATGAAATGCGATTGGGGAATTTGTCGGCAAGGGTGGGCATCAAGGGATCTGATGATATATCCCTTTTGGGAGAGCATTTTAACGAGATGGCGGAGAAAATCCAGAAGGATATTTCATTCATAGAAGGGGAGGTTCAGGCGAAGCAGGAACTGGTGGATAATTTCTCCCATGAACTGAAAAGTCCCATCACCAGCATTTATGGTTTTGCGGAGTATATTCAAAAGGCAAAGGTATCAGAACAGGAAATGAAAGAATGCATGGGCTTTATCATGGAAGAGAGTGCCAGACTTTTGAAGTTATCCTATACGTTGCTGGATTTGGCGCAGATGCGTGGAAAAGAGATTGGGATGCAGAGGGTGTCGATCAGAAATGTGTATGAGGGCATTAGAAGAACTTTGGAAAAACTTGGGGCGGATTGCGGCGTGAACTTGAGATTTCTCTGCGGGGAGGAAATGGTGCAGGGAAATGAAATATTGCTCCAGAGTCTATTGTATAATTTGATTCACAATGGCATCTGTGCCTGTCGGGAGGGCGGCATGGTCACGGTGAGGGAGGAATGCCTCCGGGGAAGAGTTTGTCTCACCGTGGAGGACAACGGTTGTGGAATGACCGAGGAAGAGATGGAAAGGATTACGGAACCCTTTTATCGGGCTGACCAATCGAGGAATAGGGAGGATGGACGGACGGGGCTGGGGCTTTCCCTGTGCCAGAAAATTGTGGATTTGCATGGGGCTGAGATGAATTTTTTGTCGGAGAAGGGTAAAGGGACGAAAGTGCTGGTGCTTTTTCCGTAGATATCCTGTATTTTTCCGTAGCCTGCAAGTGCATAGTTTCGTATTTTTTACCGGTTGATTACTGACCTGTTAGGGAGAAATTACTTGGATGGATTATGATGTAGAAGTCACTTGGAATATTGCTATCTCTGGCTTATGTATTGTCGGTGAGGCAAGACATTTGGGCCCGGCCGGGAGGATGGCGAGAAGGTCTTTGCAGGAATGCGGAAAGGATGGTTTATTATGAGAAGGAGAAATTATACGGCAGCCACATTGGCTCTGGCGGGAATCATGGCATTTGGGGGGACGGGAGTATTATTCCATAATATTTCTTCCGCCAGGGAAGAGGATATGGTTTCGGTTGGAAAGCAGACTGCGGACTCTGCGGAGCAGGCTCAGGCTGCGGAGGAGTGGGAAGGCATGATTGGGACAAAGAAGGTCTATCAGGAAAGGGAGAAGATCTATCTTCCGGAAGGGGCAAAGATAAAAGAGGAATCCAAGGAGGAAGGGATGGCAAGGTATAAGATTGCTTGGAATGGCCGGGAGATCTTTTATCTGAAATCCGGCAGCGAGAGGGAGAGCCAGTCTGATATCAGTATTGGGGATGCGGTGATGATTGCAGAGAAGGCGGTGGATAGATATTCTGGGCAGGATGTTTCCGGGCGGGATGTCAGCATCTCACTTGAGAGGAACGTTCCAGAGGAGGATGATCCTGCATTTGCTCCCATTGATGGGGATTCTGGCAGCATGTCTCCCGCAATCAACCGAAAGAATTATGGCATTCGCTATTATTGCCTGTCCATTGATGGCGTGGGAAGTCATAGTTATATCCTGCGTATTAATAGTGTGACGGGAGAGGTGTTTGGGTATGCGGACTTTTATGAAAAAGATGCGGATGGATTCCAGGGATATCATGATGGAGAGGCGGTCAAGAAGGCAAAGCCGGAGTTTTCCTCTATTGCAGGAAAGTTTGTAACGCAGAGTCTGGAACTTGGGAAGGTCACGGAGTATTATGCCTTTCATTCGGGGCTTATGGAGACAGAAAAGGCTACGAGGGAAACCTTTGATGTGTATTGCAGGACGGAGGAAAATGACATCGTAGTGGTCACGCTGGATCAGGAGAGCAAGAGGGTGCTGTGTTTTGAAATCAATCCATTGCTGGGAGAGTAGCGGTTGACTTATATGCCATTCTATGGTAAGATGCAAAGCGTGGTCAGCAAGGCTGGCTGCCGCAGAGTGAATGATTGGTTCACAAAGGGGTACACCACCGCGGGTGTAGTTCCTTTGTGGACTTCTTTTAATTTGCGCCGGACTTTTGAACTGGAGAAAGGAAGCGGAATGATGGAGATTTTTGTGAATGGCGAAAAGACTTCCTGCGAACAGGGCATCACATTGGAGGCTCTGGTGGCAGAACTGGGATATGAAAAGGCGAAGATTGCCGTGGAAGTCAATGGGGATATCGTGCCGAAGGCAGAGTATGAGGGCTGCGTTCTGGGGGAGGCAGATAGGCTGGAGGTCGTCACATTTGTGGGCGGGGGCTAAGGTGAAAAGTTTTGCTAGGCTCGCTATAACCTCGCCAAGCAAAGCTACGATTTCACCTTGGAAGAACGCAAAACCGGCGTTCTTCGCAATTTATCGTCAGTTTGGCTAAGATTTGATTTGTTGCATATAAGACGAAAAGTATTTCCAAGTCGACAAAATACGTCGACTTGGAAATGCTAAAATTTCGCTTAGGAAGAACGCAAAACCGGCGTTCTTCGCAATTTATCGTCAGTTTGGCTAAGATTTGATTTGTTGCATATATATGACGAAAAGTATTTCCAAGTCG